>JAMWCN010000036.1 GCA_023819505.1 Candidatus Omnitrophota bacterium
ACTCCAAAGCCATCTGTTTAGGAAGACCGCATTCGTGGAGTTTAAGTTCTGGTCCTACAACAATAACTGATCTTCCAGAATAATCTACTCTTTTTCCTAAAAGGTTCTGACGGAATCTACCCTGTTTCCCTTTAAGCATATCTGATAAAGATTTCAGCGGTCGATTATTTGGACCCATCACAGGTTTACCATGACGGCCGTTATCTAAAAGTGCATCTACTGCTTCCTGAAGCATACGTTTTTCGTTACGGATAATTATTTCTGGTGCATTAAGCTCAATGAGTTTCTTTAAACGGTTATTTCTATTAATTACTCTTCGGTAAAGGTCATTTAAATCTGAAGAAGCGAACCTACCACCTTCTAAAGGCACCAGTGGCCTTAAATCTGGAGGAATAACAGGAATAACTTCTAAAACCATCCATTCAGGTTTATTTTCTGAATTTTTAAAGTCCTCAATAATCTTTAGCCTTTTTAGAAGCTTGCGATTGTTGAGACTATCCTTATCTTTTTCTAAATCCTTACGCAATTTTTTACAGAGGGCATCTAAATCTAACTCTTTAAGAAACTCCTTTATTGCCTCTGCACCTATTCCTGCTTTGAAATTCTGTCCGTAGTTATTCCTTGCCTTCTGATAAGCTTCTTCATCAAGGAGTTGTTTTTTCTTTAAAGGGGTAGATCCAGGATCAATAACTACATATTCTTCATAATAGATAATTTTTTCCAAATCTCTTAATCCCATATCCAATAAAGCAGAAAGTCTCGAAGGCACTGCTTTAAAGAACCAGATATGGGTAACAGGACTGGCTAATTCAATATGTCCCATCCTCTCCCTTCTTACTGAGGAACGATCGATGGTTACTCCACAACGGTCACAGGTTATCCCTTTAAACTTTGTCCCCTTATACTTACCGCAGTTACATTCCCAATCTTTTACTGGACCAAATATCTTTTCACAGAAAAGACCATCCTTTTCTGGTTTAAGGGTGCGATAGTTGATAGTCTCCGCCTTTTTTACTTCTCCTTTAGACCAACTGCGGATCACCTGCGGAGAAGCAATCTTTACAGTTATGGTATCAAATTGAATAATCTCAGGCATAGTTTTTATTTAACCTGCCTTTCTGTACGCACATCAAGGCATAAACCTTGAAGTTCTTTTAAAAGCACATTAAAAGACTCAGGGATGCCTGGTTGTAATCTCTGTTCACCTTTTACAATTGCTTCGTATATACGGGTCCTCCCAGAAACATCATCACTCTTTACAGTTAACATCTCTTGTAAAGTAAAAGCTGCACCGTATGCCTCTAAAGCCCAAACCTCCATCTCACCCAACCTCTGACCACCGAACTGAGCCTTCCCTCCTAAAGGTTGTTGAGTAATTAAAGAATAAGGACCTATGGAACGGGCATGGATTTTCTCCTCTACCAGATGTATGAGTTTCATCATATAGATATAGCCTACAGTTATTTTCTCTCCAAACTCTTCTCCAGTATAGCCGTCTCGCAAAACTATCTTTCCATCTTCAGGAAGATTAGCTTTCCTTAACATCTCCTTTATCTCTTGTTCTTTTGCTCCATCAAAAACAGGACTTACAATATGTAAACCCAATGCCTTAGCTGCCCAACCCAGATGCGTTTCTAAGATCTGGCCCACATTCATCCTTGAGGGAACCCCCAAAGGATTTAAAACAACCTCAACAGGAGTCCCATCTGGTAAAAATGGCATATCCTCTTCAGGTAGAATCCTTGCAATTACTCCTTTATTTCCGTGACGACCTGCAAGTTTATCACCTTCCATAAGTTTACGCTTCGTTGCCACATAAACTACTACTTTTTTTAAAACTCCAGTAGGTAGTTCATCCCCTCTCTTTACCCTTAATATCTCTTGTTCTTCCTCTGCTAAAAGTTCCTTAATCCTTTCATCAAAGGAAGAAATTATATGTTTTGCCTCCTCATTATTGCTAAAATCAAAACTAGATAATCTCTTCTTATCTATCCCTAAAACTTGGGAAAGTCTATTTAATTTTTCCTCTTCTAAATAGACGATTTCCTGTTTATAATAATTTCTTATCTCTCGAATTTTTACCTGTTCTTTTTTCTTCTCCTCTTTAGATTTTCTTCCTCTCTCTTTACGGCTAAAAACCTCAACATCTACTACTACCCCTTCTACTCCTGGAGGAACTACTAAAGATGTATCACGCACATCTAAAGCCTTTTCTCCAAAGATAGCTCTAAGGAGTCTTTCCTCAGGGGATAGTTCTGTTTCAGTTTTAGGAGTAATTTTACCTACTAAGATATCTCCTGGGCCTACCTCTGCACCGATATGCACTATTCCATTCTCATCTAAATTCTTTAAAGCCTCTTCACTCACATTAGGAATATCTCTAGTTATCTCTTCATTGCCTAAACGTGTCTCAATTGCCTCTACTTCAAACCTCTCTATATGCACAGAGGTAAATACATCTTCTTTAAGAACCTTCTCACTGATAAGGATAGCATCTTCAAAATTATATCCTCTCCAAGGCATAAAAGCACATAAGAGATTTCTTCCCAAAGAAAGTTTTCCTTCTTTAGTTGCCATACCATCAGCGATGATTTGACCTTCCTCTACATAATCACCTACTTTTACTAATGGCCTCTGGTTAAGACAGGTATCAGCATTGGTACGCTGAAATTTTTTCAAAACATATTTATTTTTCCCAATAGTAATGGAACTACTATCAACACTTGTAACTTTTCCTGACTCTTTAGCAATTACCACTACTCCTGAATCACGCGCAACTTTCTCCTCCATCCCTGTTCCTACCAGAGGAGTTTCAGTAAACAGAAGAGGGACTGCTTGCCTCTGCATATTTGAGCCCATTAATGCACGGTTGGCATCGTTATGTTCTAAGAAAGGAATTAAAGAAGCAGCTACAGAAACAAGTTGTTTAGGAGAAACATCCATATACTCCACATTTTTAGGTGAAACTTTTGGAAATTCTCCTTTAAAACGACAGGAAATTTCTTTCTCTTTAAACCTACCATCTTCATCTAAAGCTACATTTGCCTGAGCAATAGTTTTGGTCTCTTCTATATCCGCAGTTAAGTAATCAATCTTATGAGTTACTTTTCCATCTTCAACTTTGCGATAAGGAGTCTCAAGTAATCCAAATATATTTACTTTAGCATAAGTACTTAAGGAGGAAATTAAACCAATATTAGGACCCTCTGGAGTTTCAATAGGACATATCCTACCGTAATGTGAAGGATGTACATCTCTTACTTCAAAACCTGCTCTCTCTCTGGATAAACCTCCCGGACCTAAAGCACTTAATCTACGCTTATGTGTCATCTCTGCTAAAGGATTAACTTGATCCATAAATTGAGAAAGTTGACTTCTGGCAAAGAAATCGTGGATCTGATTAGAAAATAGCTTTGCATTTATGATATGATGGATACTAACCTCTTCTAAATTACCCAAAGTAGCTAACCTTTCTCTGATGGAACGTTCCATCTTGATTAGACCCATCCGCACCTGATTCTGAATCAGCTCTCCCACCGTTCTTACCCGACGGTTCCCTAAATGGTCTATATCGTCAATTTTCCCTTGACCCTCTTTTAATTTAATCAAATACTCTAAAACCTTAACTACCGTGAAGGAATCCAAAACTCTCTTCTCCAAAGAAACATCCATATTTAGTTTTCTATTAAGTATAAACCTTCCTACGCGTTCCAAATCGTATCTCTTTATATCAAAGAATAATCTATAGAACAGATTCTCCGCGGACTCTAAAGTCAAAGGTTCAGTTGGACGCATCTTCCGATAGAAATCAAGGAGAGCCTCCTCTTTATTCTTAGTATAATCTTTCTTTAAAGTATTAAGGATTACTGAATACTCCTTCTCAAAAGCGCCCAATATATCTTTATCTTCCGAGAATCCTAAGATCCTTAAGATTTGGGTGGCAGGAAAATTGCGCCTTCTATCTACATAACCAATGATCACCTCTGAAACATCGTATTTAAATTCCAGCCATGCTCCCCGATAAGGGATAATTCTTGCAAAGTAGACTTTTCTTCCTGTGGGATGTGGCTCTTCTTCAAAAGAAACTCCTGGGGAGCGCTGAAGTTGACTTACCACTACTCTCTCATCTCCGTTGATGATGAAACTACCTGTCTCTGTCATTAAAGGTATATCTCCAAAATACGCTTCCTGTTCCTTCGTCTCTTGAAGTGTAATAATTCTAAATCTTACCTTTAAGGGTGCTCCGTAAGTTAGAGATTTTCTTTTACATTCTAATACATCGTATTTAGGTTTCCCCAATGTATAATTTATAAATTCAATTCTAAATTGTCTATCAGGTGTCTCGATGGGGAAAACTTCCAAAAATACCTCCTGTAATCCTTGCTTCTTTCTTTCTTGAGGAGGAACATTCGGCTGTAAAAATCTCTGATAAGACTCAAACTGCACTTCCAACAGATGTGGCAAGGAATAACTCTCTTTTATTTTTCCAAAATTCATCTGCTTAATCATAGTTTCTTTACTTTAACTCTACAGTTGCACCTACTGCTTCTAATTTTTTCTTTATTTCTTCTGCCTCTTCCTTAGATACACCTTCTTTTACAGGTTTAGGGCAGGTATCTACTAAATCTTTTGCTTCTTTTAAACCTAAATTAGTTACCGCCCTTACCTCTTTAATTACTGCAATCTTATTGGTTCCTGCAGAAGCCAAAACTACAGTAAATGTTGTCTTCTCTTCCTGTGCAGGTGTAGGTGCCCCACCAGATGCAGGTGCTCCTATAGAAGCCATTACTGGAACAGCTGCGCTAACCCCAAATTTCTCCTCCAATGCTTTTACAAGTTGTGAGAGTTCCAAAACATTCATCTCCTCAATCGACTTAATCAACTGCTCAATCTTTTCCTCTGCCATCTCTTACCTCCTTCTTATTTTTTCTTACTTATCTGACCTAATAAAGAGACTGTTTTTCTTAAAGGTTCTTTTAAACTAAACACTAACTTTATAAGCGGTGATTTTAATAAACTGACCACCTTTGCGTATAGGACCTGTTTCGAAGGAAGATTAGCTAAATTCAATATATCTGAATCGGTAAGTATAGTATCTTCTATAGCTCCTCCCCTTATCTTCATAGATTCATTCTCTTTACCAAAATTAAATATAACTTTACATACATCTATGGGATCAGCTTTACTAAGGACAATCCCGCAAGGTCCTTCTAACATCTTAGAGACCCCTTCTAAACCTAAATCTTCAAATACGCTAACAGCTAAACTATTCTTTACAACCAGAAGTCTTGCCTCCTTTGATCTTAAAGATGCTCTTAAGGTATTTACCTGTTCTGATTTTAGACCCTTATAATTTAAAATAAAGAAACAGCTACTTTCTTTCAAATTTTTCTTAAGATAATCTTTAGAGACCTGTCGAATAAGTCTACCTAACTTCTCCATAATTTTACATCTGTATCTGTAAACCCGGATTCATCGTAGAAGATATATAGATACTCTTTATAAATTTCCCCTTAACAGTTGCTGGTTTTGCTTCATTTATTGCCTCAATTAACTTTAAAGCATTCTCGTATAGTTTTTCTTCATCAAAAGAAAGTTTACCTATAGAGAGATGTAATCCTGCCTGTTTATCAACTTTGAATTCAATCTTACCCTTTCTTAATTCCTCTATTGCTTTACGGACTTCATTAGTTACTGTGCCTGTTTTAGGACTAGGCATCAATCCCCTTGGACCTAAAATTTTCCCTAACTTAGCTAAATCTCTCATCATCTCAGGTGTAGCTACAGTGCAATCAAAATCTAAAAATCCTTTTTCAACCTTCTCAATTAATTCAAAGCCTCCTACAAAATCTGCCCCTGCTTCTTTTGCCTCTCTTTCTGCTTCACCTTTACAGAAAACTGCAATCCTTAATTTTTTACCTGTTCCATGGGGTAAGATAACTGTTCCCCTTACCTGCTGGTCAGATCTTTTGGTATCCACATTAAGCTGAAAATGTAAATCTACTGAAGGATCAAATTTAGGAAGAGGCATCTTCTTTAAAATAGAGATTGCTTCCTTTAAAGAATACTTTTTATTTTTTTCTATCAATTTTAAAGATTCCTTATACCTTTTACTATGTTTCTTTACCATCTCTACTCTACCTGTATTCCCATACTCCGAGCGGTTCCTTCTACAATCTTTACAGCTTTAGCTAATTCTTTGGTATTAAGGTCCTTTAATTTTTGCTTTGCTATCTCCTCTATCTGGGCTTTAGTAACTTTACCGATAACTTCTTTTCCTGCCTGACCTGAAGCTTTAGCTAAATTAGCCATCCTCTTCAGAAGCACAGATGTAGGTGGACTCTTTATAATGAAAGTAAAATTTTTATCCTCATATACAGTAATTATTACTGGTAAAATTAAACCTTCTTTTGCTTTTGTCTGTTCATTAAATTGCTTACAGAACTGCATGATATTTACTCCGTGCTGACCCAAAGCAGGTCCAACAGGTGGAGCAGGATTTGCTTGACCTGCGGGTATATGGAGTTTTATCTGTGCTTTGATTTTTTTAGCCATAATTCTAATTAGACCTTTTCTACCTGCCAGAATTCCAACTCTATCGGTGTTGCCCTTCCAAATATAGAAACACTTACCTTTAATTTCCCTTTTTCAGGATGAACCTCCTCAACTGTACCGTTGAAATTTACAAATGGACCATCAGAAATTCTTACCTGCTCTCCTTTCTCAAATACAACTTTTGGCGCAGGTTTTAATTTTGATTCCTGACTCTTCTTAAATATCTGGCTAACTTCTTCTTCTCCTAAAGCAGTTGGTCTTTTACCCAATCCAATGAACCCTGTAACCCCAGGGGTATTCTTTACTGCCAGATATGTAATCTCATTTAATTCCATCTCTACCAAAAGATAACCTGGAAAAAATTTCCTCTCAGAAACACGCTTCTTACCAGAACGGATCTCTGAAACCTGTTCTGTAGGAATGAAAATCTGGCTAATAAACTCACCTAATCCTTTCTGAGCTACCATCTTCTCTAAAGCTACCTTTACTCTTTCTTCAGAACCAGTTTGTACATGAACTACATACCATCTTTTCATCTAAAAATAACTGTTAAAATTTTTGATAAAATTAAATCTACGATCCCAATAAATAAAGCCAATATAGAAGTTATCACTATCACTACTACTGTTGCCCCCCAAACTTCCTGGCGCGTAGGCCAAGAAACTTTAGTCATCTCTATTTTCACTTCCTTAAAGAAATTAACCATACGCTCAAAAATCTTCATATCCTCAATTTAAAAATCATCTTTTCAGGGGTGGAGGGAATCGAACCCCCAGTCCTGGTTTTGGAGACCAGTGGTTTACCATTAACCGACACCCCTTTTATTTAATCTCTTTATGAGGTGTATGCTTTTTACAGAATTTACAATATTTACTTAACTCTAATTTATCTGGATGTTTCTTCTTATTTTTAGTTGTAGTGTAATTTCTATTTTTACAGACCGTGCATTCTAAAGTGATGATCTCTCGCATCTAAACATTACCTCTTAAGCTGGAGACGGGAATTGAACCCGTGACCCCGTCCTTACCAAGGACGTGCTCTACCCCCTGAGCTACTCCAGCAAAATTTTTAAATTCTATAATAGATAAAAAAACCACTCCTTTTGAGAATTTACTTAAAAATTCTCTTTTTTAAAAATTTACCTATAATTTATGGGTTAGATTAGAAATTTAAATATACAATAAAAATTTAAATTTGTCAATATTAAATTTAAAAATTTTGTAAAGAATTGGTCTATTCCTATTTTTAAAAGATGTTTCCATTGCAGATTGAATTTTTTCCTTTTGTCTGGTGGGCTGTTAAATTTTTAAAGATTGGATATTCCAACTAAAACCCCAGTTATAAACCAGAAAAGCACAGCGAGATTAGAGATCTGTAGACTTGATTCTAAAAGACCTGCAATTAAAAATCCGAGCCAGCCTAAAAATATCCCTAAAGAAATATCTTTTAAATTTTTATCTTTTTGTTTCCTATAAAAATTTATCCAATTTTTTGTTATTACTATTAACATCCAAATAAATATCATCAAACCAATCAGACCCGTTTCTCCTGCTAAATGTAGATAAGAATTGTGAGCATAGAAACCTACAAAAGGATCTTTAATATCTTTATATTTTATATAACTTATAGAAAAAGTATTTATCCCAACTCCTACAAAAGGATGCTTTTTAACCATCTCAAGGGCGGTCTGCCAGTGCCGACGTCTTCCCATATCTTCAATAAAAAAATCATAAGGATTTATATTTTGAACTAACCAATATAAAAGTGGTTTAGGTAAAATAATTGGTAAACTCAAAAGAAAAATCAAAAGTAGTATAGCTAACCTTATATCTTTTTTTATAATACTGAGTAAAATTACTATTACCACAAAAGCTAAACCTGCTCCTCTAAATTGGGTATGAAACATACAGAAAAAAGAAATAACAAATATTAAACCTAAAAGCATCTTTTTAAATCTCTTAGTATAATATAGAAATAAAGGTAAAATTAATGGGATACTACTGATTAGATAACAAGCGAAATCATTAGGATTATGCATCGATGCCTTTATACGTGGAGAAGGTAAATTACCATACATTTTCCAAAGTGAAACTGGCAAAGGATAACCTCGGATGAAATCCTTCCCTGTCAGATACTGGAAAAACCCATCTATAGATACCAAACTTAAACCTAATATCCATGCAAAAACTATTCTTTTTAATTTATCTTTATCATCTACGGTTTCTACGATTATAAAAAATAAAAATATATACTTTGCTAACTTCTGCATCCCACCTAAACTGGATACAATATTAGAAGAATTAACCATTGAGATAGCTGAAACTAAGATTAATAAAATCAAAAAGATATTTATAGGTGTTTTTTTAAAGATTAAATCTTTATTTAAAATTTTATTTATTAACCAGAAAATTAAAGCCAATCCAATTGTAATGTTAGTCAAAGCGATAGATATGGGAATAGAAAAGATAACCATACAGAGCAAAAGAAGAGTTGCTTTTTTTAAAAAATCAATCAGTTTTATCTTTCTCATCTTTGAATTGTTTTTTAAATCTATCAAGTTCTTCTTTTAATATACCTACCCATTGGGCTAACTCTTTATTTTTTTCTGCAAGAGAAGATATAGATATGGATAGATAAAGTAAAATTAAAAGTAAAAAAATAAAACAAATCAGAAGAAGTGTAGTTAAATAATAAAGTCCTAAAATTTCCGAAAGTTTAAATAATATATGAGGAAATAGACTCAATATAAAAATAACTAACCCTGCTGATATCCACAAGAGGGCGTATTTTTCCATGAATTTTCTTCTACGGATTGCTTCAAAGATAACTATTAATAAAAATAAACTAATCAATCCAATTATAATCCTTATTTTTAACATAATTTCTTTTTAGGTAAATTCTCAAATAAATCAATAATCACTGCTAAAAAAACTTTAATCGTATAATAAAAAGCAGACCAGAATCCAATTGAAGAGATACCTTCTTTTCTCTCTATTATCCTTATGGGAACTTCTTTAATCTTTAGACCTCTTTTATATGCTAAAATCAAAGCTTCTACTTCTGGGTAATCACAGGGATAAAACTCTGCAAAAAATTCAATTGCTTTTCTATCAAAGGCACGAAACCCACAGGTGGTATCGGTAAGAGAAATTTTGGTAATAAAGGATAAAAGTTTTGAGAAAAGAAATATACCTATCTGTCTGGGTATAGTTGACTTGTAGCTATATTTTCTTAAGAAACGAGAACCTGCTACAATATCTATACTGTTCTCTAATAGAGGACTGATTAAATTCTTTATCTGGTAAGCAGGATGCTGTCCATCCGCATCACACTGGACACAGATATCGTAATTTTCTTTTAAAGCGAACTTAAAACCAGTCTGCACCGCTGAACCGATCCCTAAATTAAAAGGTAGATCTATTACCAAAACATTTAATTGTTTAGCTATCTTTGAAGTATTATCTTTAGAACCATCATTTACAACTAAAATATCTGCAGTTGGTATATTTTTCCTTATATCCTCAATTACCCTACCAATACTTTGTTCTTCATTATAGGCAGGTAGAATTATTAGAATTTTTTTATC
>JAMWCN010000037.1 GCA_023819505.1 Candidatus Omnitrophota bacterium
GATAAAGGATATTTTAAGTAAATCTTTAAAGTCAAATAATCCTATAAATATAGTTAAAGCGACACTAAAAGCTTTACAGAGTATAAAAAAATTACCTTTAAATGATCAGATTGGGTTAGAAGATGGAAATAGGTCTACATAATCTTAAAGCTCCTAAAGGAGCAAGAAAACGCAAAAAAATTTTAGGAAGGGGTCCAGGATCAGGTCATGGTAAGACCTCAACCAGAGGCACGAAAGGGCAAACTAGCCGTGCAGGAAGGGATTTTTATATAGGTTTTGAGGGAGGAAGTCTTCCTTTAATCCGTAAGATTCCTAAGAGAGGTTTTAAACACTTCAGTAAAAAAGATAAATTTCAGATTTTAAATTTAAAAGATATAGCTAAAATAAACGAGACTGAAATTAACCCCGATGTTCTATTTAAAAGAGGATTAATTAAAGATAAGTATAAAAAAATAAAAATATTAGCTGAAGGAAAATTAAATCAGGCTACCTTTATAAAGGCCCATGCTTTCTCTAAAAATGCCTTAAAGAAAATAGAAGAAGCGAAATCTAAAGCAGAATTAATTCATGATTAAAACATTAACTAATATATTTAAGATAGAAGATTTAAGAAGAAGGGTTATCTTTACTCTACTTCTGATTGCAATTTATAGGATAGGCTGTTATGTGCCCACCCCTGGTATCGATGGGAAGGCACTCTCAGAGTTTTTCACTCGTATTGCGCATACTCACGGAGGAACTCTGTTTGGGATAATTAATATGTTCTCTGGTGGAGCGATGGAAAGACTTACCATCTTTGCTTTAGGAATTATGCCTTATATCTCTAGTTCTATAATCCTACAGCTTTTAACTGCAGTTATTCCTGCTTTAGAAAGACTCTCCAAAGAAGGAAAGGCAGGTTATGAAAAAATAAATCAATATACCCGTTATGGAACAGTCTTACTTTCTATAATTCAATCGTTTTTTATAAGTCTATGGTTAGAGAATCCTGCGCGTTTTGAGGGATTAAAGATTGTTTCCTCTCCTGGATGGGGATTTAGATTCTTGACTATTTTGACTTTAACTACAGGTACAATCTTTATTATGTGGTTAGGGGAGCAGATTCAGGAATTTGGGATCGGTAATGGTATATCTCTGATCATTACTAGTGGGATTGTCTCTCGTATCCCTGCTGCTTTACACCAACTTTTCATTCTATTTTCCCCATTTAAGCCTTCGCTTAGACAGATCCAACCTATAGTACTTTTGATTATGGCAGTTCTTCTAGTGGGGGTAGTTTTAGCAGTAACCCTTATTACCCAAGGACAACGTAAAATACCAGTTCAATATGCCCGTAGAATCGTGGGCAGAAAGATATACGGAGGGCAATCTACTTATATACCTTTGCGGGTAGATACAGCGGGAGTAATTGCTATCATCTTTGCTCAATCGATAATTCTTTTTCCTGCGACATTGGCTTCTTTTATTCCCCATCCAGCTTTTCAGAGATTAGCAGAGAATCTTGTAAGAGGGCATCTTTTCTATACTTTATTCTACGCAGGACTAATAATATTTTTCTGTTATTTCTATACTGCTATTGTATTTAATCCTATAGAGTTATCTGAAAATATGAAAAAATACGGTGGATTTATCCCTGGGATTCGTCCTGGAACTTCCACTGCAGAATTTTTAAATTTTGTAATGACAAGGATAACTTTGGTAGGAGCAATTTTTGTTAGTTTTATTGCAATCTTTCCTGATTTTATTATGGCTTGGCTAAAAATACCATATTTGGTAGCATCATTTTTTGGAGGCACAGGGATACTAATTGTTGTGGGTGTGATGTTAGATACTATAAAACAGATTGAGTCACATCTACTTATGCATCATTATGAAGGTTTCTTATCTGTAGGCAAAATAAAAGGGAGAAGATGATCTGTGTAATTCTTTTGGGTCCACCGGGTGCAGGTAAGGGAACACAAGCAAAGTCTCTTTCGGAGAGATTTAATTTTTTACATATCTCCACAGGAGACCTTTTAAGAGAAAATGTCAAAAAAAATACGCCTTTAGGAACAAAGGCGAAGGAATTTATGGAAAAAGGAGAGCTCGTTCCAGATGAGCTTTTAGAAAATATGATTTTGGAGAAATTTAATTCTTTAAAAGAGATTAAAGGTTTCATCCTTGATGGTTATCCTCGCAATATAAATCAAGCAGAGTTTTTAGATAGAATTTTAAATGAAAACAACTGTAAAGAAATAATAATATACCTACAGAGTTCTGAGAAGGTAATTGTAGAGAGACTTTCAGGTAGAAGGATCTGTAGCAATTGCCAGACTATATATCATCTGAAGAATATGCCACCTAAAAGAGATCTCATCTGTGATCTATGCGGAGGTACCCTTTATCAGCGTCCGGATGACCAAGAGGAAACTGTAAAGAAACGATTATATGTTTATCTTCAAGAAACATCCCCTTTAATTAAGTATTATCAAAATAGGCTAAATTATATCTTTGCTGATGATGAAGCAGATATAGTTTTTGGAAAGATTGTTGAAGTAATAGAGAATGAATCAAACTTAAAATGATACCCATAAAGACAGAAGAAGAAATTATGATTATGCAGGAAGGTGGAAGGATCTTAAGCCGGATAATTAAGAATTTAAAGAGATTTATTAAAAAGGGTATTTCTACTTATCAGATAGATGAATTTGCTTCCGAACTTATGGCTAAAGAAAAAGTAGTCTCTGCATTTAAAGGTTATAGGGGTTTTCCTGCAAATATCTGTACATCAGTTAATGAAGAAGTAGTTCATGGTATACCTTTAAAGGAAAAGATTCTTAAAGAAGGTGATATCATCAGTGTAGATGTAGGGATAATCTATAAAGATTTTTATTTAGATACCGCTTTTACTATACCTATAGGAAGAATTAAGCCGCAGATAAAAAAATTGATCTCAGTTACTTATAAAGCTCTCTTTGAAGGAATTAAAAAAGCAAAACCAAATAACTACCTTACAGATATTTCCCATTCTATACAAAGTTTTGTAGAAAGACACGGTTTTTCTGTGGTAAGACAATTCGTAGGTCATGGCATAGGAAGGCTAATGCATGAAGAACCTGAAATTCCTAATTTTGGCAGAGCAGGCGGAGGACCGATTCTTAAAAAAGGAATGGTTTTAGCTATCGAACCAATGGTAAACATAGGCACTTATGAAGTAGAGATCGCTCCTAATGGTTGGACAGCGATTACTAAAGATAGACTTTACTCTGCACATTTTGAACATACAGTGGCGATTACAGATGGTAGACCGATAATTTTAACTATTTAAAAATTATGAAGGAAGAGTTAATTCAGACAGAAGGAACAGTTATTGAGACTTTACCTAATACCATGTTTAAAGTAAAACTTGATAGTGGACATGAAGTGATCGCTCATCTTTCAGGAAAGATGCGGCTTAATTTTATTAAGATTTTACCTGGAGATAGGGTAAAGTTGGAACTTTCTCCTTACGATTTGAGTCGAGGAAGGATTACTTATAGGATTTAAAAATATGAAAGTAAAAGCATCGGTAAAAAGGATATGCGATCACTGTAAGATAGTAAGAAGGAAAGGGATTGTGCGGATAATCTGTCCTAATCCTAAACACAAACAGCGTCAGGGATAAATTTAGGAGGTAAATCTTATGCCAAGAATTTTAGGTGTAGATATTCCTAAAGAGAAAAGGATAGAGATAGCTTTGACTTATCTGTACGGTGTGGGAAGAACACTTTCTAATATTATCCTTAAAGAGGCTCAGATAAATCCAGATAAGCGAGCAAAGGATCTAAATGAAGAGGAAATCTCCAGAATCGCTTCTATTATTCAGAGAATGGGTATAAAAATAGAAGGAGACTTGCGCAGAGAGATTTCCCAAAATATAAAAAGACTTATGGATATCGGTTGTTGGCGTGGGCTACGCCATAAAAAAGGTCTACCTGTGAGAGGGCAACGTACTCGCACCAATGCCCGTACACGCAAGGGACCTCGTAAAGGAGGAGTAGCTATTATAAAGAAAGCAGAGACAGCTAAATCAAAAGAAACTACTCCTAAGAAAACTTAAAAGGAGGCTAACTGAAAGATGCCAACTAAAGAAAAGGTAAAGAAGAAAAAAATAGCTAAAGGTGTAACTTCTGGTGTTGTTCATATCCAAGCTACTTTTAATAATACAATTGTTACTATTACTGATAAAAAAGGAGATGTTTTAGTTTGGTCATCTCCAGGAGTAGTTGGTTATAGTGGTTCAAAAAAATCTACACCTTTTGCAGCACAAGTAGCAGCTTCAGATGCAGGTAGAAAAGCTAAGGAGATAGGGATAAAGGAAGTAGTAATTTATGTTAAAGGGCCTGGTCCAGGAAGGGAAGCAGCTATTAGGGCAATACAGTCAGCAGGTCTTACAGTTACAGCTATAAAGGATATTACTCCTATCCCTCATAACGGTTGTAGACCAAAGAAGAAAAGGAGAGTTTAATGGCAAGGTATACGGGACCTCTGTGTCGGTTATGTAGGAGAGAAGGAGAAAAATTATTCCTTAAAGGAACAAAATGTAATACTGAAAAATGTCCCTTAACAAGGAGAGATTATGCTCCTGGTCAACATGGCCAAAATAGAGTTAAACTTTCTAACTATGGTTTACAATTAAGAGAAAAACAAAAAGTAAAAAGGATGTATGGAATTTTAGAAAGACAATTCCGTAAGTATTTTGCTATGGCTGAAAAATCAAAAGGAATCACCGGAAGAGTTTTGCTTCAACTTTTAGAGAGAAGACTGGATAATGTTGTTTACCGTTTAGGTTTTGCTGTTTCTAGAGCTCAAGCAAGACAGATAGTTAGACATAATTTCGTTTTGGTAAATTCTAAAAAAGTTAATATCCCATCCTATTTAGTTAAAAAAGATGATAGTATTCAGATAAAAGATAATGGATTAAAATTGATAAAAGATAATTTGGAATTGACAAAGGAAAGGGAAGTTCCTGGTTGGCTTCAATTAGATAAAGAGAAACTACAAGCAAAGGTTTTAAGACTTCCTGAAAAAGAAGATATAGGATTTTTAATCCGTGAACAGTTGATTGTAGAGTTATATTCAAAGTAAAAGGAGGTAAGAATTGGGTATAAAATGGAGAGATTTCCTATTACCTAAAAGATTAGAATGTGATGAGGCAACTTATACTAATACTTACGGTAAATTCTTCGCCTCTCCTTTTGAAAGAGGTTATGGTGTTACTTTGGGTAATTCTTTAAGGAGGGTACTTCTTTCTTCTATAGAAGGTAGCAGTATTATCTGGATAAAGATCGATGGGGTAAGTCATGAGTTTTCTACAATTAAAGGAGTTTTAGAAGATGTTCCTGAAATAATACTCAATGTAAAAAATCTTATCATAAAATCACATTCAAAGATACCTAAAACTATCTATATAAAAAAGCAGAATAAAGGTGAAATTACTGCTAAAGACATCGTTGCTGATGAAACTATAGAGATAATCAATCCTAACCTACACATTGCTACTCTAACTGAAGATGTAAAATTTTATATGGAGATGGAAGTAGCCAGGGGAAGGGGCTATGTCTCCGCAGAGATGAATAAAAAAGAAGACCAGCCTATAGGTGTAATTCCTATAGATTCTATATTTACCCCTGTAAAGAAAGTAAATTTTGAAGTAGAAAATGTCCGTGTAGGTCAACGCACTGATTATGAAAAACTTATTTTGGAGATCTGGACTAACGGTGTGGTTAGTCCTAAAGATGCGCTTCTTCATGCTGCTAATATACTCCAGAGGCATCTAGATATCTTTGTTAACTTTGGACAACTTCCCGAAGAGGAGCTTGAGGAAGAGGTAGAGATGAGTCCCGAGGAAATTGCATTATATGAAAAATTGCGTTTACCTATATCAGAATTGGAACTTTCTGTAAGGAGTTCGAATTGTTTGCGTCAAGCAAATATCAAAACTATTGCAGACCTAGTAGTAAAGACAGAGGAAGAGATGCTTGAATTTAAGAATTTTGGTAAAAAATCATTAAATGAGATAAAGACACTACTGGCAGGTATGGGACTTTCTTTAGGTATGCAGATAGACCCTAAGAAGTTAAAGAAAGTATGAGGCACCGCAAAAAGAAATTAAACTTAAACCGCTTCACTAGCTGGAGAAAGAGCACACTTATCTCTTTAGCCAGAAATTTACTTTTAAAACAAAGGATAGTTACTACCTACACTAAAGCAAAGGCAGCTTCTCCTTTAGTAGAAAAACTTATAACTTTGGCTAAAAATAATTCCCTTTCCGCAATAAGAAGAGCCTATCAAATTTTAGGAGATCATAAATTAGTAAGTTATCTATTCAAAGATATCGGTCCTCTTTTTAAAAATCGTCCTTCAGGTTTTAGTCGGATTATCAGATATGGAAACCGCAGAGGAGATAATGCCAAATTAGTTATTTTAGAACTTACCGAAATTAAAGAAAAGCCAAAGAGGTATAAAAAAGAGAAAGAAAAGATACAGAAGAAACCCCAACCCAAGGAAGTACTTACCGAAGAAAAACCTCCGATAACAAAGAAGCCTACCAAGAAATTTTTAGGTGGTATAAGGGGTATATTTAAAAAAGAACGCGATGCGTTATAGATGGGTAAAACTTTAGCAGAAAAAATTTTAAGCATTCACGCCAATAAAGATTTAAAAGCAGAGGATTTAGCAATCTGTAAAGTTGATTTTGTTTTTGGTCAAGATGGTACCAGCCACCTCATTATAGAGAAGTTAAAGCAGTTTAATTTAAAAAAATTAAAAACAGAATTTTGTATGGTTATTGACCATAATAGCCCATCACCAAATCAGGTTATATCTAAAGTTCATAACCAGATGCGTCAATTTTCAGTTAAATATAAAAGTTTACTTTTTGATATAGGGTGCGGTATCTGTCATCAGGTAATTCCAGAGTCAGGGAAAATTAAGCCTTCAGATTTAGTTTTAGGTGCAGATTCTCATACCTGTACTTACGGAGCTTTAGGTGCATTCGCTACCGGTGTAGGTTCTACCGATGTTGCTTTAAGTTTAGTTTTAGGTAAAAATTGGTTTAAAGTTCCCAAAACCATAAAGATAATTATAAAAGGAAAAATCCCTAAGGGTATTTTTCCTAAGGATATAATTTTGTATATTATAAAAGATATAAAATCAGATGGTGCTACTTATAAATCTATCGAATTTTCTGGACCTCTATTAGAATATATAAATATGGATGGAAGATTTACTATCTGTAATATGGTAGTAGAGATGGGTGCTAAATGTGGATTTATGCCTGTAGATGAAATTACATACGATTGGTATAAGTCTATAGGAGAGAATAAAAAATTAAGAAGATTAACAGCCGATAAAGATGCAAAATATGAGTTGATTAAAGAATACGATATATCAGAATTAAATCCCCAAGTTAGTTGTCCTCATGCAGTTGATGATGTAAAGGATGTCTCAAGTTTAAAAAGTATAAAGATACAGCAAGCTTTTTTAGGAACATGCACTAATGGTAGATTAACCGACCTTAGAATAGCAGCGAAGATAATAAGAAAAAGAAAAGTAGCCAAAGATGTAAAGTTTATTATCGCTCCCGCCTCTAGAAAAGTATTAATGGAGGCAATAAAAGAAGGTATTATAGAAACATTTATAAATTCAGGTGGAATAGTTCTTCCTCCAGGATGCGGTCCCTGTGTAGGAACGCATCAAGGTATCCCTGCAGACAATGAAGTGGTAATTTCAACTGCTAATAGAAATTTTAAAGGAAGGATGGGTAATCCTTATAGTAAAATATACCTAGCATCACCTGCAACTGTTGCTGCTTCAGCATTGACTGGTTATATTACCGATCCTAGAATATACTTATAAAGAAGGAGGTAAAAATGGAATTAAAAGAACTACTTTCTCTCTGTATAAAAGAATCCGCTTCAGATCTACATATCACTGAGAATGAGCCTCCTATCTTGAGGATTGATGGAAAACTTGTAAGGACCGATCTTGCTCCCTTAACTAGAGAGGATACTAAACGGATTATCTATAGTATATTGAGTGATAAGCAGAAGGAGATATTTGAGAAAGATAAAGAGCTCGATTTTTCAATCTCCTTTGCAGGTATGGATAGATTTAGAATAAATGTACATATACAAAAAGGAGCGGTAGAGGCAGCATTTAGAAGGATACCCTCTAGAATACCTTCTATAGAAGAACTGGGCCTGCCTCCAATTGTAAGAGAACTCGCTCGCAAACCTAACGGTTTAGTTTTAGTTACCGGACCTACAGGTGTAGGAAAAACTACTACTTTAGCAGCTATGATTGATCTTATAAATAATGAGAGGGAATGCCTTATTGTATGTATAGAAGACCCTATAGAATTTATCCATCGTAATAAAAAAAGCATTGTGAAACAAAGAGAGGTTTATTCCGATACCCATTCCTTTGCAGATGCATTGAAACATGTTTTACGTCAGGACCCTAATGTGATCGTAGTAGGAGAGATGCGTGATTTAGAAACTATCTCTACAACTTTAACTGCTGCTGAGACAGGGCATCTGGTTTTAGCTACTTTACATACCCCTGATGCACCTCAAACTATAGAGAGAATAATCGATGTATTCCCTCCGCATCAACAACAACAGGTAAAATTACAGTTAGCTGATTGTATACAAGCAGTAATTTCACAACTGCTTCTTCCTCGAGCTTCAGGGAGAGGAAGAGTTTTAGCTTGTGAAGTTATGGTGGCTACTGCAGGGATTAGAAACCTAATCAGAGAGCAAGAGATAGAGCAGATACCTACACTTATGCAAACAGGAGCGCAATTTGGGATGCGCACGATGGATAAGTCTTTAAAAGAGCTATATCAAGAAGGTCTTATCAGTTTAGATACTGCGCTATCCAAAGTAAAGAATCCTGAAGAGTTTCAACAGTTATGATAATAGAAGGGAAAGCGATAAAGTTAAAAGATAACATAAACACAGATCTGATAATATCAGGAAGATATAAATTTTCTATCGTAGATTTAAAAGAATTAACTAAACACATAATGGAAGATCTTGATCCCCAATTTTCTAAAAAAATTATTCCTGGGGCTACAATTATTGTGGCAGGTAAGAATTTTGGTTTAGGTTCTTCTAGAGAACAGGCACCTTTGGTTATAAAAGAGGCAGGAATCTTGGCAGTAGTAGCGAAAAGTTTTGCTAGGATATTTTACCGTAATGCCTTTAATATCGGTTTACCTTTAGTAGAATTAAATACGGATTTTATACAGGATGGGGATTTTCTTAAGATAGACCTTAAAAGAGGTATAATAGAGGACTTAACTAAGGATTTAAAATTAGATATAAAACCTTTACCCAAATTTATGCTTGAATTTTTACAATCATCAGGGGTGATCAATTATATTAAGAAAAATAAAAAATTAAAATTATGAAATATCGCATAACACTTATACCAGGAGACGGGATAGGTCCTGAAGTAATTGAAGCAGCTCGACGCTGTATCGAGGCAACAGGTATCGATATTGAATGGGATGAGGTTATCGTTGGTTCTCAAGCAGAGAAGCTA
The DNA here is from genome assembly GCA_023819505.1 of Candidatus Omnitrophota bacterium. Taxonomy (GTDB): domain Bacteria; phylum Omnitrophota; class Gorgyraeia; order Gygaellales; family JAMWCP01; genus JAMWCN01. Next base: position 9,571 of record JAMWCN010000037.1, read on the forward strand.
TTTGGTACACCTTTACCCCAAGATGTGATTGAATCTATAAGAAGAAACAAAGTTGCTTTAAAAGGCCCTGTAATTACTCCTATTGCTGGAGGATATCGTTCAGTAAATGTTAGTTTAAGACAGAAATTAGACCTCTATGCCTGTGTAAGACCAGCTAAATTATATCCGGGAATAAGGAGTCCTTTTAGAGATGTAGATATCGTTGTTATCCGTGAAAATACCGAAGATTTATACATAGGTATAGAGTTTGAGAATAATTCTAAAGAAGCAAAAGAACTCATCAATTTTATATCTAAACTTACAAAAAAAAATATAAGAGAAGATTCCAGCTTATCCATAAAGCCAATTTCAACTTTTGCATCTGAAAGGATTATCCGTTTTGCTTTTGAATATGCAATTAAGTTTAAAAGAAAAAAATTAACAGTTGTACA
>JAMWCN010000038.1 GCA_023819505.1 Candidatus Omnitrophota bacterium
TAGGAAAGGCGGTAGACCATCAAGTTGAAGGAACCCATGCCAAAATCGGTGCAGATTTGGCAAAGAAATTTGGTGAATCAGCAGAAGTAGTTGATGCCATCGCCGCCCATCATGAGGAGGAGCCTTTCAAAAACCTCTATGGAGTTTTAGCCTGCGCTGCAGATGCCATAAGTGCTAGTCGTCCAGGAGCAAGGCGCGAAACATTAGAAACTTATATAAAGCGTTTAGAAAAATTAGAATCTATAGCTAATCTCTTCAAAGGGGTAGAAAAATCTTATGCCATTCAAGCAGGAAGAGAGATACGTGTTATCGTTCAACCTGATAAGATAAGTGATGCGGAGATGGTGAATTTAGCCAGGGATATAAAAAAGAAGATAGAAGAAGACATGGAGTATCCAGGACAGATCAAAGTTACAGTGATTAGGGAGACCAGAGCAATTGAGTATGCAAAATAAAATAAATATTTTATTTATCGGTGATATTGTGGGAGAGCCGGGAAGAAGAGCGGTTAAAGAGATATTGCCTTTCTTAAAATCTGAACTTAAATTAGATTTCGTAATTGCAAATGCAGAGAATGCTGCCGGTGGGTCAGGGATAACTCCCCGTATCTGTATGGAACTATTAGATTATGGGATAGATGTGTTAACTTCAGGGGATCATATCTGGAGGAAGAAAGAGGTCTTTGATATTATTGATAGAGAGAGGCGTCTGTTAAGACCTTTAAACTTCCCTCCTAGCTGTCCAGGAAAAGGTCTTGGGATATACGATTTAGAAAATAAAGAGACAAAAATTTTAGTAATAAATCTTTTAGGAAGGGTTTTTATGGAGCCGTTAGATTGTCCTTTCCGTACTATCACCGCTGAATTAAAAAAATTCTCTTCTCAGAATTTTATAATTATAGTAGATATCCATGCGGAGGCGACTTCGGAAAAAGTAGCATTGGGTTGGTATTTAGATGGTTTAGTTTCTGCTGTAATTGGAACCCACACGCATATCCAGACTGCGGATGAAAGGGTCCTTCCTAAAGGGACAGCTTACATAACGGATGTAGGAATGTGCGGAAGTTTTGATTCTGTGATTGGAAGAAAAATTCAGGAAGTGATTAACCGCTTTGTAAGTTCTCTTCCTCAACGCTTTGAAGTGGCAGAAGAAAATATAAATTTACAAGCAGTACTTATAGAGATAGATACAGATACAAAAAAGGCTCTTTCTATAAGAAGGATTGTTAGAAAAATTTAGATAATGAGAAAAATTTTTTGGATTTTTTTTCTTTTAATTTTTTACAGTTTAGCCTATAGTCAAGAGAAGGATTTAGAATTCAACTTTGATATAAATTCTAAAACCTCTACTTTACCTAAAATATTTTATCCCAGTATAGATTTAAGTGGAAGAGGATATCATTCTGATGTGAGCTGGCCATACCATTTAGCAAGTAAAGAGACTTTCTCCAGATGGCAGGCAGAGATAGGGTTCGCTAGAGGTATCTATAGGTTATACTTTAACCTTTGGGAGATAGAACAGTTGAAATCTGATCCTTTCCTAAAGAGCGCTATCTTTTCTCATTATGAGAAGATAATCAAAAACATCTCTGATTCAGGAGGAACAGTTCTTCTTGTTCTTTACGGAACCCCAGCAGGTTGGGCAGAAGTTTTAGATAAACGCGCACCTCCCCACAACTTTAAGGATTGGCAGTCTTTTATAGAAGGGTTGATCCGTTATTTTAGTTGTCAGAAACGCTACAATATCTGGTATGAAATTTGGTCAAGTCCTGAAAGTGAAAATTTCTTTTTAGGAACAAAAAGAGATTATCTTAATCTTTATGAGATAGTTGCGCGTGCAGTTAAGAAGATAAAAAATGAGACAAAAATCTCTATCCCTGTAGGTGGTCCGGGAAGTAGTTGGTGGTTTCAAAACTTTGGAGGCAATACTATATTTTCTCCGGAAAAAAGCCTTATATATGAACTGATAAGATTCTGTAAACAAAAAGATCTTCCCCTTGATTTTATAAGTTGGCATGCTTTCAGTTGTGATCCTGCTATAGAAAAAGAATTTACTATTTACAAAAAAATCCCTGCACAACTTATCCGTGATTGGCTAGAATACTTCCGTTTAGATAAAAATATCCCTTTGATTATAACTGAGTGGAACTACGATGCTGGTTCTAACTGGTCAGAAGAAAGATCTGAAAGATCTTATATGGTAGCAAGTTTTATTCCCTTAAGGCTTAAAAATATGTTTGAGGCGGATATAAATTATCAGGTATATTTCTGTTTAGAGGATTTTCAAAATAATAAAGAGGGTTTAAATATAAATAGGGGTGTATTTTCTTATTCTAAGTATAACCCTCTATTAAGTAATGCTAAATCTATCTATAATGTTTTTTTATTCTTAAGTTATCTAGGAAACAAATTTTTTGGAGTTTTTAGTTTAGATGACTTTGTGGGAGTTTTAGCTACACGCAAGGATACAGAAATAATAATTCTTATCTGGAACTACATCGATCCTTATCTGGGAAGAAATTTTATCTTCCGCAATTTAACAGAGCTATCTGAGAGAGATAAAAGGATCCTTGCCCAGTTATTTAAATCGCTAAAATTAGATCAGATTATAGAAGAAAAAATTCCTTTGGATAATTCTTTAGGTTCTGAAAAATTAAAATTCCTTTTTAAAAAAGCTAAAGAGTTAAATAGAAGAGCAAATCTTTTTAAAAACAAAAAAAGAAATTTAAAGATAAAATTTTTAAATTTAAAAGGAGACTATCTTTATCAGCGCTACTCTGTAAATAACCAGTGTAGTTGGGATTGCCCTTTTTTGCCTTTGGAGGAGAAAATTATCAATGCGGAAAATATCTATGAGGAGTCTATAGAATTAAATCCCTATTCGGTAGAATTGGTTATTCTAAAAAAAGAATAATATGTTTTTAGAAAATATAAACACTCCTGATGACATAAAGAAACTATCTATTCCCCAACTAAATCTGCTGTGCCAGGAGATAAGGAAGCGTATAATTGAAGTTGTCTCCTCAACCGGAGGTCATCTTGCTTCTAGCTTAGGGGCGGTAGAGCTTATCGTCAGTCTACATTACTGTTTGGATTTACCAAAAGATAAAATAATCTTTGATGTAGGTCACCAAGCTTACGCTCATAAACTCCTTACAGGAAGAAATAAAGATTTTTCTACCTTGCGTCAGTACCGCGGGATAAGTGGGTTTCCTTCTAAGGAAGAATCTATATACGATAGCTTTACTACCGGACATAGCTCCGTAGCTGTATCTTTAGCTTTAGGTCTAGTTTGTGCACAGGAATTATTGAAAGAAGAATCTTCTTTTAAAGTAGTAGCGGTTATCGGTGATGGTTCTTTATCTGGGGGTTTATGTTTTGAAGGATTAAATAATGCTGGATATCTAAGAAAAGATCTCTTGGTCATTTTAAATACCAACGAACTTTCTATAACTAGTAATGTAGGTGCCTTAAGTACATATATAAATAAAATTATCTCTTTACCTATCTACAATCGTTTCCGGCAATCTCTGGAACAATTTATAAAAAGTCGTATTCCTAAAGGAACTCGTATATTAAAGTTAGTAGATAAATTTGGGGAAGCATTAAAAGGACTCTTTATTCCAGGTATCTTCTTTGAGGAATTAGGCTTCCGTTATTTTGGTCCTATAGATGGCCATAATTTAGAAATACTTATCCCTACTTTAAAAAATATACTTTCCCTACCTGGGCCAAGGATTCTACATGTAATCACCAAAAAAGGGAAAGGCTTTCCCCCTGCAGAGGCTGAACCTGTAAGATTCCACAGTGCAGTTCCTTTTGAGATAGAGACAGGAAAATCAAAATTAGAAAAAAAATTTCCTACTTATACTGAAGTATTCAGCGAAAAATTAATTCAACTTGCAAAAATCAATCCTAAAATTGTTGCCATCACTGCTGCTATGCCTGAAGGGACAGGTTTAGATAAATTTAGGGATGAATTTCCTGAGAGATTCTTTGATGTAGGGATCGCTGAGGAGCATGCGGTATGTTTTGCCAGTGGTTTAGCTAAGGCAGGATTAAAACCTGTAGTGGCAATATATTCTACATTTTTACAGCGTGCTTATGATCAGATAATTGAAGAGATCTCTTTACAGGAGTTAGCAGTTATTTTAGCAATTGACCGTGCAGGGATCGTAGGTGAGGATGGTCCAACACATCAAGGTGTATTTGATATTATATATTTAAGGAGTCTGCCAAATTTAGTTCTTATGGCTCCTAAGGATGGAAGAGAACTGGAGATGATGTTGGAGTTTGCAGTTAATTTAAATAAACCTGCAGCTATAAGGTACCCTAAGTCAGAGATCCCATCTACGGATAATTTTAGAATTTATTCTGATATAGAGATTGGTAGACCTGAAATTTTGGAGGAAGGAGAAGATTTCATAATCTTTGCTTTGGGAAGTATGGTTTTACCTTCTCTGGAGGCAGTAAATTTATTGAAGAAAGAAGGTTTTTTTGGTACATTGGTAAATATGCGTTTTGTAAAACCTATAGATAAAAGATACTTAGAGGATTTAGTAAAGAATAAGAGATTCATCTTTACAGTAGAAGAAGGAATTTTGGAAGGTGGATTTGGTTCAGCTATTCAGGAATTAATTTCAAAACCTGTAATTAGATTGGGTATTCCTTCAGAATTTGTAACTCATGGGAAAAGGAAGATTCTTTTAGAAAATTATGGTCTTAATCCGGAGGGAATCTACAAAAGGATAAGTTTATGCCTAAGATAAGTATCGATAAAGAAAGATGTAAAGGTTGTCTTTTATGTGTAAATTTCTGCCCTAAAGGTTTAATAAAGAGTTCCCAAAAATTAAATAAAAATGGGATAAATTATGTGGAGTTTTTAGATAAGGATAATACCTGTTTAGGTTGTATGCAATGTGCAATTATTTGTCCAGATTGCTGTATTGAGGTTTATAGATGAAGAAGGAAAAAATTCTAATTTCTGGAAATGAGGCAATTGGTGAAGGAGCAATCCAGGCAGGTTGTTTCTTCTATGCTGGATACCCCATCACTCCCCAGAATGAATTAACTGCCTATATGGCAAAAAGGATGCTTCAAGAAAAAAGGGTCTTTATCCAGGCAGAATCTGAAATTTCTGCCATAAATATGGTTTTAGGTGCTTCAGCTGCAGGTTTTCGGGCAATGACTTCTTCTTCTTCTCCAGGTATAAGTTTAAAGCAGGAAGGGCTCTCTTATTTAGCAGGATGTCAACTTCCGGCAGTAATTGTAAATATTATGCGTGCAGGACCTGGTTTAGGAAATATTTTTCCTGCGCAGTCTGATTATTTTCAAGCAACTAAAGGAGGAGGGCATGGAGATTACTACTGTATAGTTTTGGCTCCTTTTAGTGTTCAGGAGGCTTTTGATTTTATGTTTTTTGCTTTTGATTTAGCAGATAAGTATCGCAATCCTGTAATGATTTTAGGAGACGGTTTTCTTGGTCAGATGGTAGAACCACTTACGGTGAAATTCCAAATTCCAAATTCCAAATACCAAATAATAAAAAAAGATTGGGCATTGACAGGTTGTAAGAAAAGAGCCCCTAATATTATAAAATCATTTTATTTAAAACAGAAAGAATTAGAAAAATTTAATCTTTTATTACAGAAAAAATATAAAACAATTAAGCGGAGAGAAACCCGTTGGCAGGAAATTGATGTTGAAGATGCCAGAATAATTTTGGTTGCCTATGGAACAATGGCGCGCATTGCCAAGGGTGTAGTAAGGAAGTTAAGAGAGAAAGGAAAAAAGATTGGTTTAATCAGACCTATAACCCTTTGGCCATTTCCCCAGAAAGCATTCCTTAAAAATCCTAAGGCAAGGTATTTAGTATTAGAGATGTCTTATGGTCAGATGGTTGAGGATGTAAAATTAGCTTTGGAAGGAGACAAAAATGTTGAATTTTTAGGTAGAGCAGGTGGAGGTATTCCTACTGAAGAGGAGATAATTAGAAGAGTTAAATGAAGAAGATATTTTCCCACCCTAAGTCCTTAAGAAAAATTCCTACACATTACTGTGCAGGTTGCGGTCATGGAATTGCCCATAGGTTGATTGCTGAGGTAGTAGATGAACTAAATATAAGAGAGAAAGTTATTGGAATAGCACCTGTGGGTTGTGCTGTAGTTGCCTATGATTATTGGGATTTTGATTGTTGTGAGTCAGCACATGGAAGAGCTTTAGCAGTAGCTACAGGGATAAAACGCTGTCGTCCAGAAAAGGTTGTTTTTACCTATCAGGGTGATGGAGATTTAGCTGCCATTGGAACAAATGAAACAATCCATGCTGCTAATAGAGGAGAGAATTTAACTGTCATTTTTATCAATAATGCTGTCTATGGCATGACTGGTGGTCAGATGGCTCCAACTACATTAGTTGGTCAGAAAACTGCCACCACCCCTTATGGAAGAAAGGTTAATCTCCATGGTTGGCCATTAAAGATCTCAGAGATTTTAGGTTTACTTAAAGGAGTAGTTTATGTGGAGAGAGTCTCTTTACATGCACCTTTAGAGGTATTAAAGGCAAAGTCTGCGATAAAACAAGCATTTTTAAACCAGATACAGAATAAAGGGTTTTCTCTCGTTGAGATATTATCAGCCTGCCCTACTTATTGGCAGATGTCTCCTCGTGAGGCACTGGATTGGATTAAGGAAGTGATGATAAAAGAATTTCCTTTAGGAAGGATAAAATGACAGAGAAGATTATAATTTCAGGTGCAGGTGGACAAGGGGTTATGCTTTTGGGGAGAGTTATCGCTGAAGTTGCTTTAAATGAGAATAAATTTACCAGTTGGCTTCCTTCTTATGGGGCTGAGGTAAGAGGTGGAAGTGCCTTCTGTATGGTAGTTGTTTCTGATGAGGAGATACCTTCTCCTTATATAGAGAAGGCAGATACTTTAATCGTATTTAATAAACCTTCTTTGGAGAAATTTATCTCTTGGTTAAAACCAGAAGGTCTTTTGTTAGTTAATTCTTCTTTAGTACCTAAGCTAAATCCTAATAAAAATATACAAATTTTATCTTTCCCTCTTACAGAAATTGCGGTTAAATTGGGTAATATAAAAGTGGCTAATATGGTTGCTTTGGGTATTTATCTAAAGAGAAAAAAATTATTTGATATAAAAACGGTATTTAAAACTATAAAAAAGATTACCCTTTCAGATAAAAAGAATCTTATTGATATAAATATAAAAGCTATAAAGGAAGGTTTAAATCTTATATGATAAAGGTTCGTTTTGCTCCTTCTCCTACTGGATTTTTACATATCGGTGGTGCAAGAACCTGTCTTTTTAACTGGCTATATGCTAAGGCAAAAAATGGTAAGTTTATCTTACGCATAGAAGATACAGATATAAGACGTTCAAAGAAAGAGTTTTTAGATGAGATATTAGAGAGTATTAAGTGGTTAGGTATGGATTGGGATGAGATATACTTTCAGAGCCAGAGACTTTCTCTATATAAGGAATTTGCCGAGAAGTTATTAAGAGAAAATAAGGCATACCAGGAAGAAAATAAGGCGGTTGTCTTTAAAGTTGAGCCCCATAAGATAAAGATAAAAGACCTAATTCATGGTGAGATTGAGTTTGATACCTCAGTGATAAAAGATCAGGTTTTAATTAAAGCTGATGGAACCCCTACCTATAACTTTGCCTGTGTAGTTGATGATGCTACTTTAGGGATTACCCATGTAATTAGAGGAGATGATCATATCTCCAATACACCCAAACAGATTCTTTTATATCAGGCTTTAGGATTTCTTTCTCCTGAATTCGCCCATATTCCTTTAATTTTGTCTAAAGAAGGAGGTCGTCTCTCAAAGAGAAAAGGAGCTACCTCAATTTCCGAGTTCCGTCAGATGGGATATTTACCTGAGGCTTTAGTTAATTACCTTTTGCTTTTAAGTTGGTCTCCGGGTGAAAATCGAGAGTTAATTGATATTGAAGAGGCAATCAATTTATTCGATATAAAGGATGTAAATAAAACTTCAGCGGTTTTTGATATGGATAAACTTAATTGGATAAATAGTCAATATATAAGGAAGCAAGACCCTAATGAGCTTGTAGATATAGTGACTCCTCTTTTAATAGAGAAAGGTTTTGTTAAAAGAGAGAATCTTAATAGAGAATATATTCTAAATGTGGTAAAATTATTTCAGAACCGCATATCTACTCTGGCTGAATTTATAGAGTGGGCAGATTTTTTCTTCAAAGATGAGATTGAACCTGAACCCCAGGCAAAGGAGAAATTTTTAAATAAAGATCTATCAAAAGAATTTTCTTTATTTTTAAATAGACTTGCTCAACTTAAGGAATTTAACCCCCAGACTATTGAGATGGAATTCCGCCAGTTAGTTAAAGATCTAAATTTAGAAGCGCGTCAACTTGTGCATCCCGTAAGGGTAGCTTTAACCGGAAAAACAGTTGGTCCAGGATTATTTGAGCTAATTTATTATTTAGGAAAAGAAAGAACTATTCAAAGAATTAAGAAGTGGATTAAAAGATAGAAAATATTTGCCCTCTCGTCTAACGGTAGGACGCTTGGCTCTGGACCAAGTAGTCGTGGTTCGAATCCACGGGGGGCAGAATTCTTCTTATAAAAATCATCAACGGAAGATATTTTATTAAAAAAAGGAGGCGATAAATATATTGAGTTCTGTGGAGTTATTAAAGAGATTATAAGAGAAATTATTAATGCGAATTGAAATAACTTTAAATATTCAAGAAAAAATCAATCTTCCCAAATCCTATAATCATATCTTACAAGGTCTTATCTATAAACTTTTAGATCCGACTTTAAGGAAATTTCTTCATAATTGTGGTTATCAATATGAAAAAAGAAAATTTAAACTTTTTACCTTTTCCCGGCTCATCGGTAAATTTAAGGATCTCAATACCAGTTTCCAGTTTATCTCTCCTGTAAAATTCTTTATCTCTTCCCCAAAAGATGAAATCCTACAAAGTTTAGCCGAAGGATTTTTAAGAAAGGAAAAACTCTTCTTAGCTGATAATGAAGTATTTATTGAATCTATCAGCGTGTTGCCAAAGCCATCTTTCTCTAAAGAAGTTATAATAAAAATGCTTTCTCCCATAACTATCTATAGTACACTTAAAAAATCCGATGGCAGTAAAAAGACATATTATTACTCTCCATTTGAAGATGAATTTAATAAATTGATAAGAGAAAATTTAAAGAAAAAATACCAGGTAAGTTTTCGTGAAGAAATTGATGGATTTGATTTTAATATTGAACCCTATAAAGTTAGACCTCAAGATGAAAAGGTAATTTTATATAAAAAACCAAACTCAAATCCTACCGTGATAAAGGCATGGATGGGGCTTTATAAATTAAAAGGTGATCCCAAAATTATAGAGTTATCTTACGATACCGGGTTAGGTTCAAAAAATTCCTTAGGTTTTGGTTGTTGGGAGGTAAAGACCTAAACTAATATGATGATTTGATGAAGAGTTGACAGGATGAAGAAAATATTATAAAATATTGGAAATAGATTTCTAATAAATTATAATAATTTTGGAAATATGATTAATTTATTAAAGTACAATCCACATTGGGAGAAGGGTTTTAGATACCCATTTGAGAAAAAAAGGGAAGTTTTTAACTTTCTTTTA
>JAMWCN010000039.1 GCA_023819505.1 Candidatus Omnitrophota bacterium
CGCCTCTTGAGGCTTAAAGAAGTGTTTTACTAAAATCATATCTACATTAGTTAAAACCATAAAACACAATAAACCAATAGCAGTAGGTAAAAAATATTTTAAAGGATTAAATAATTCAATACCTTCAGAATAACAATCCCTTAAAGACTCATTTCTAACAGAAGTACAAGAATTCTCCAACCCAATGTAGGATAAAATTATCGCCAGTAAAGTCGATATACCAAAAGCAGAAAGAGCACCCTCTAATCTTAAGCCTAAATTAAATAGAATAATTCCTATAATTAAGCGAGAAAAACTATGTACAGTAACATTCAGACCTAAAAAACTAAACTTCTGTAATCCCTGCAATCCTCCCTGAGTGATAGGTAGAAAAAAATAGAATACCAATGTTATACCTAAGATAAAAATTAACAAAAGCGAATCTGCCTTTAAAAAAATATTTATCTTAGAACTTAAAGCAAAAAATACAGTTAAGAAAAAAAGACTTATCCAGAAAACCATTTTTATAATTTTAAGAATATAATATTTAATTTTAAAGATCTGGCCCAAAGCAACAAAAGATGAAACCAGATGGGCAGAGAGTGCCTGTAATGCCCCCAAAGGTATAGAGATGATAGAGATGATTGCAAGTAAAGAATTAAAAAGACCAAATTCATAAGGATAAAGATTCCTTACCAGATAAACCTGATATAAAAAACTAAGAACACTGGATAAACTCGTTGCCCCAAACATTATTAAATTATGCTTTAAAAAGGCTGACCTGTTTCCTAATCTCATAATCTTCCATCTTTGTAGGTAACTTTTTGTCATTTTCTCTTATTTACTGCATAATTGAAAGCATAAAAATACTTATGCCAGAACTCATCTGAAGAGTTATATATGTTATCAAAATAGAAATAATCAATTAAAAATTCTCTTAAGCGCGTAAGTTCCTTAAGATGGGGTTTATTTTTGGGATCTTCGATGGTCAGATACAAAAGTTCCAAAGCACGTTGAATTGCTTTTTTAGAGTATTCGGATTCGTTTTTATTTTTCCAATTTATTGCCCGCTGTACCTCTGAACCGATATTTGCCATCTGCTCTAAAAATGATAATTTAAACCATCTACCTTCAGCTAAGGTCTTATGATAAAATCCCATAACTATTTCACTATTAACTTATTTACAATCTCAATGATTTTCTGCCTTATATTCGGATCATCTACACCGCATGTTTTATTACCAAAAGATGGTCTTAAGTTTATTATGGAATCGAATTCAAGCCAGCTGTCTTGGGGGTATTTTTCAGGATAGAGATTTATACCCCAGATATCCTTTTGCCTGCTTCCTTCCGATAACAAAAGTGCCTCTTGATCTGAATGGAGTTCTCCTCCAATAACCATTATCTCTTTAGCCACATCTACTGTTGCCTTAACTAACTCACCAAATGTTTCTCTAGCAACCTCTTTTAATTCTTTAAGTAAGATTTTTTCTTTTACAATCCTCATAATAATTTTTAAGTATTATTTTTCTCAAACCAACTGGCAAACTCTATCAATATAGAATTAAAACCAAAACCAAAGCCGAAACAGAGACAGAATAATTTAAATCCAGATTCAAAGTTAAAAAGATTCTCTTCTATGGGTTCAAGTTTAGGAAATAGTATAAATGTAAAGATAGTGCTTAAGACTAAACTGGCAAATGTCCTTCTTAAATACTTAAGATTAAATTTTATTTCCTTTCCCTGATAGAGTTTACGCCAGAAAGGAATGGTCATACGCGCAAGCACTCCCAGCCATACACCTAACAGTTTAATTATAAATTCTTGGCTCATAAAAAATAGTGTCTGTCCCTAATTTTAAAAGGGTATACTTATGCCTGTTTCTATGGCTTTTTCTCTAGATAATTTCTCTTTAAGTTTTAAATAGACCTGTGCATCTAAATCTTTTAAAAATTTATGCGAAAAAATAAGGGATATCCCTAAGGGTTGATTCTGGAGATTATGAAGAGAAAAAACTATCTCCTCTTTTTTATTTAAATTCAAAGAGGCAGCGAACTCCATACTCTTTAATCCTGCCTTACCATAATCCATCTCAAAGGAAAGTGCTCCTCGGCGCGAAAATCTCCAGCTTCCGTAGAGACAGATAATCTTTTCTATTTCTTTTTTTAACCCTATACCTATCCTGTATTTGATAACTTTCTGTTGGGGATAAAGATTTGGACTCTCTAGTTGTACATAAAAATCAAAATAGGATCTTTCGCCTTTATTTAAAATATACCTGAGTCTATCTTTTGAGGTTATCTGCCAGAAGCCATCAAATCCAATAGTATTTAAAATTTTGGTTTTAGTCTTAAGGTCGGTTCTGTGGTAAGTATAAATAATCTGTTGATACGGATTGACCTGCCAGGCGTTTTTAAAGATAAGGGTGTCAGGAGAGGTCTTTTTTTCTACCAAAAAATTTAAGCGGTTATATTCATCGTTAGTCCAAGTGCCTTTAAGTTTGAGAATCTGAATTCTTGAGATTCCTCTTCGGTCATAACTTTTTAGCAAAAAACTAAGCGCATCAGAATCAACGGATAAAATCTCTCCTTTAAGCACAAAAGGTTTATTTAAAACTAAACTTTTATCTTTACTTAAATCTAAAGTAAGATTATGGTCTCTATCTAAGCCCCATCTACCGCAAAACACAATCTTTGAACCCAAATTATATTTTCTGCACCAAGTTTGAGGTTCATTTAACAAATAGAGCAGTTTATTATCAGGGGTAATTTTAAAGATACCAGAAGGAACCAATCTCTGCTTATTTCTTTTTATGAGTAGGTTATTCTGGTCATCTATCTGGTAGGATGTGTTCATTATATTTTATCTTTTAATAATTTTAGATCACTATCCACCATCATCTTTACCAGTCCTTCAAAGCTTACCTTTGGTTTCCAGCCAAGTTCTCTTCTTGCCTTGGAGTAATCTCCTTTTAACTCAAATACCTCTGCAGGCCGATAAAACTTCTCATCCACACGAACATAATCCTGCCAATTTAGCCCTACATAAGAAAAAGCAAGTTGTGCAAATTCCTTTACCGAGTGAGTCTGGCCAGTAGCAATCACATAATCGCAAGGTTTATCTCTCTGAAGCATAAGCCACATCGCCTCCACAAAATCTTTAGCATAACCCCAGTCGCGTCTTGCTTCAAGATTTCCTAACCTTAACTCATCAGCTAAACCTAATTTAATTTTGGCAACAGTAGTAGTAATTTTTCTTGAAACAAATTCAAACCCCCGCCGGGGTGACTCATGATTAAAACATATTCCATTTACTGCAAACATACCGTATGCTTCGCGGTAATTCAAAGTTAAATAAAAACCAGCTACTTTTGAGATCCCATAAGGAGAGCGTGGATGGAAAGGAGTATTTTCATTCTGAGGACTTTCTTTTGCCAAACCAAACATTTCACTGGAAGCAGCAAAATAAAATTTACATTTTGGAGCTTTTTCTTTTAAAGCAGAGAGAATAAAATGGGTTCCATTGATATTAATGTTGATGGTGGAGAATTCATCCTCAAAGGAATAACTTACAAAACTCTGGGCAGCTAAATGGTAACATTCATCGGGCTTTACATTTTCTATTACCTTAAATATACTCGCATAACTTTCCAAAGATGCAGGATGCAATTTTATTTTATCTAAAATATGTTTTATCCTCCAGAGATGATGCTCGGGGTCCTCTAAAGCTACCCGTCTGACCATCCCATGAACTTCATAGCCCTTTTCTAAAAGTAATTCTGCTAAATAAGAGCCATCCTGCCCTGTAATTCCAGTAATCAGTGCTTTTTTAGGCATATAACCTCATAACTTATTTATTTTCAGATACTTAGGAGGTCTCACCTCCAAAAGTTAATTTTAGAAACCTGCGTTTACCTAATTTTAAAACACCTTCTTTCTCAATTAAAAATTCCAAGTCCTTAATCTTTTTATCCTCTATACTAACCGCACCCTGCTGGATAAGTCGTCGCGCTTCATTACGCGAAGGAACTAAACCACTATCAACTAAAACATCAATAAGTCTTATAGGTTTTTGTTTAAGTTTATATTCAGGGATCTGCTTTGGTATCTGTTTTTGACTAAAAATCAATTCAAAATCCTCTCTTGCCTTGCGTGCTAAAGCTTTTGAATGGTATTGAGAGGTAATAATTTCAGCTAATCTTAGTTTTGCTTCTTTAGGATGCAATTTTTTAATCTCTTCTAAATCTTCATCGGTAAGGAGTTGATAATATTTAAACATAATCTGGTCATTTATAGACATAATTTTACCGAAGATTTCTGCTGGGGGTTCATTTATTCCAATATAATTACCTAATGATTTACTCATCTTTTGAACCCCATCTATACCTTCTAAAAGTGGAAGCATAATAATTACCTGAGGCTGCTGTCCAAAATCTTTCTGAAGTTCCCTACCTAAAAGGAGATTGAATTTTTGATCCGTTCCTCCCAATTCAATATCTGCTTTAAGATAAACTGAATCGTATGCTTGAAGGAGTGGATAGAATAATTCTAAAAGACTGATATCTTTTCCTTGGCTGTAGCGTTGATTAAAATCCTGACGCGCCATAATTTGAGCCAATGTAGAATGGGAAGCTAAATCCAAAAGTTTACTAGGAGCCATCCTCTTAAACCAATGACTATTAAAAACCACTTTTGTCCTTTTGGGATTTAAGATTTTAAAGACCTGCTCCTTATAAGTTAAAGCATTCCTCTTTACCTCTTCTTCTGTAAGTCTTTTTCGCATCTTATCTTGACCAGATGGATCTCCAATAGTAGCGGTGAAATCTCCGATTAGAAAATAAACGATGTGGCCTAAATCTTGAAATTGACGCAGTTTCCTTAAAAGAACAGTATGGCCTAAATGGATATCCGAAGCAGTGGGGTCAAAGCCTGCTTTTATCTTAAGAGGTTCTTTTTCTTTTATACTCTTCTCTAATTTAGAGAAGAGTTCTTCTTCAGAGATAATCTCTACCACTGCTCTTTTTATAATCTCTAACTGTTTTAAGATATCTTTTCTTTTCATCTTATAACCTCATTGCAGAAAGTCCAATCTTTCCCTGTTCTATATCTATCCTTATAACTTTTGCTTTTATCTTATCAGATAATTTTAGATTGGCTAATTTTTCTTTTTCTATCTCATCAGCATAGATCAACCCTTCAAGATCTTGCTCTATCTTCACAAATACTCCAAAATCGGTGATGTTAACTACTTCTACTTCCAAAACTGTATTTAAAGGATACTTTTTAGCAATTTCCGGCCAAGGATTTGGTTGAAGTTGTTTTAAGCCTAAAGCAATTTTGTGGGTACGACTATTTACAGAAAGAACTACCGCTTCTATCCTTTGACCCTTCTTAAGTATATCCTGAGGATGATTTATCCTTTTTGTCCAAGACATATCTGAGATATGGATTAAACCTTCCAAATTAGGATCGAGTTCTACAAAAGCTCCGTAATTGGTAAATCCTCTCACTATACCTTTTACTTTTGTTCCAATTGGATACTTTGATTCCGCCTCCAGCCAGGGATTGGATTCCAATTGTTTTATACTTAAGGAAATTTTTCTTGATTCCTTATCTATCCCGATTACCTGTGCCTCTATATTATCACCGATACCAAACATCTCCTTAAGATTATCTACTTTTTTGGTCCAGGAGATCTCTGAGATATGGATTAAACCTTCCACACCTTTTTCTAATTCTACAAATATACCATATTTTAAAATATTGACGATTTTCCCTTTCACTTTAGAACCTACAGGATATTTAGCTTCGATATTCTGCCAAGGATCAGGAAAGCGCTGTTTTAAACCTAAAGATATTTTTTCTTGTTCTTTATCAATACTTAAAACTACTAACTCCAACTTATCTCCTATAGCTAATATTTCAGATGGGTGATTTATCTTTGACCAACTCATATCAGTAATATGCAGAAGCCCATCGATGCCTCCCAAATCGATAAATGCTCCGTAATCAATAATTGATTTTACAGTTCCATTAACAATTTTTCCTGGTACAAAATTAGAAAAAATTTTTTCTTTTATCTCCTTTTTTTCCTGTTGCATTGCCTCTTTACGAGAAACGATAATACTATGCCTTAAGTTATTTAGTTTTATAACCTTAAATTTAAACTCCTTATCAATAATCTCATTTTCAGGAATCCCTTTAAACCCAGCATGTGAAGCAGGTAAAAATCCCTCAATACCTTTAGCATTTACCATAAAACCACCTTTAACTTTCTTGGTTACTTTGGCAGAAACAAGCTCTGAATTCTGATATGCTTTTAAAATATCTTGCCAGATCTGTGTCTTACGTGCTTTCTCTCTTGAAAGGATAATCGCTCCATTCTCATCCTCTACTGATTCAACTAATATATCTACCAGCTCACCTTCTTTCAACTCTTCAGGAAGGAATTCATTTATAGGAATTATCCCTTCTGATTTAAAACCTACATCTACAAAGACCTCTTTAGGATTTATCTTAACAATTTTTCCTTTTATAATTATACCTTCTTTAATTTCCTTAATACTTTTTTCATAAAGCTCCTGCATAGAGCTACTTTTAGATTCAGCCATCTTTAATCCTCCTTTTTTATTCTCTCGATAATCTCTCTTACTAACCAATCAGGTGTTGAAGCACCACTGATAATTCCAATACTCTTAAAATTATTTTTTAATATCTGCTCTAAAGAAGACAAACCTTCAATTAGATACGAATGAGAATTAAATTTAAGACTGATACCAAGTAATCTTTTTGTATTGGCACTAAATTTTGAACCTATTATCAATACTGCCTCATTTTGTTTAGCCAGCTTTACCACCTCTTTCTGACGAGAAAGACTATCTAAACATATAGTATTAAATATCCTTAATTCCTTTATCAGAGGTTTATTATTTAAAAGATAATTTATTAAACTTAAAAATTTTTCCTTACTTTGGGTAGTTTGAGAAATTACTCCTAACCGCAAGTTAAAATCTAAATCTTTAATCTCACCAGTTCTATTTACTACTTTTGCTTTGGGGGCAATACTTAAAAGGGCTTTTATTTCAGGATGTTCTCTATCACCTAAAATTAGAATTTGATATCCTGCTTTATTTAACCTCTTACATATATTCTGAACAGAAGCTACATATGGACAGGTAACATCAACTATTCTTAATCGTTTCTGTTTTGCTAATTTAATAACATCCCGACTTGTTCCGTGAGAGGGAAGAACTAAGTATGCAGGTGATTTTATTGTTTTTAAAGAAGAGACCTCTTTTAAACCTTGTTTTCTTAACTTCTCTAATACCTGCTGATTATGGATAACCGCTCCAAAACAGAATATATTTTCTTTTTTATTATTAATAAGTAGATCTTCAACAATCTTAACTGCTCTTCTTACACCAGAACAGAAACCGATATGTTTAGCCAAAACTACTCTCATTTAAGGCGCCGTATCGCTTCCATAATTTGGTCAGATACTTCCTGATAATTATATGGCTTCCTCCTTTCTATATAGATTTCTTTACCAAAAGTAACTCTTATCGGTTTTAAACGGATAAATTTTGCATTTATAGGTAAAGCTTCATCTGTTCCCTTAATATAAGAGGGTATAACACTAACATTTGATTTAACTGCCAAAAAGCCAATTCCAGGTAAAGCCGAGTAAGGTTCATCTGAAAAAACCCTCCTACCTTGAGGAAATACTACTATAGGATTTCCTCTCTTTAATCTTTTAAATGCCTCCTTAAAACTAGATATATCAGCACTGTACCTCTTTATAGGAAAGGCACCTAAGAAGCGGATTAAAGAAGAAAATACAGGTATACTAAAAAGGTCATCTCTTGCCATAAAGTTAAGTCTGCGTGGACAAGCAACCCCTAATACTATCGGATCCAGATAACTTAAGTGATTACTTGCCAAAATAAAAGCCCCCTTTTTAGGAATAAATTGCTTACCTTCTATTTTTATATTAAATAAAATCTTACATAAAAAAATGGCAATTGGTTTTAAGAAATAGTAAAGCATCTTTTAGCAAATTTTATTAAGTTATGAGATTTATCTAAACTCTTCGATTCTGCATAGATACGGATTATTGGTTCTGTCCCAGAAATTCTTATCATTACCCAACTCTCATCGGAACAGATAAGTTTTATACCATCGTAATCTTTGGTTTCAACTACCTCTTTTCCTAAAACAGATTTTATCATTTTAAATTTCTCATATAGCTTTTTAGAAGCCGGTTTATCAATCCTTATGTCCTCTCTTAAATAATAATATCTACCAAATTCATCTTCCATCTCTTTCAATATAACTTGCATTGGTTTATTTTCATAAGCCATCATCTCTAAAAGAAGTAAACCCGCCAAAGTTCCATCTCTCTCTGGAATATAGTTCTTAAAACCAATTCCTCCTGCCTCTTCTCCCCCAATTAAAACATCCTCTTTTAACATAATCTGTGAGATATGCTTAAAACCTACAGGTGTCTCATAAAGTTTTAAGCCCAAAGATTTAACAATCTTATCAATTAAGGTAGTTCCTACGATAGTCTTAACTATCGCGCCCTTTAATTTTCTATTCCTTACCAGATGTAGAATAAGTAAACCCAAAATTTTTTGGGGATGTAAAAATCTTCCATCAGGCAAAAATCCAGCAATCCTATCCGCATCGCCATCTAAAACCAAACCTAAATCGTAATTTTTACTCTTAATCTTTTCTATAGTAATAGAAAGATTCTCCAAAACCGGTTCCGGTCTATAGCCACCGAAACTGGGATTTATCTCATTGCGGAGGAAATCTATCTTTATTTTTGTTGGCTCCAGAATCTTCTCCATAAATCCATCCCCACTTCCATACATCGCATCTACTAAAATTTTAAAATTTTTTTTCTTCAGTCTTTCCAAATCAATGTAGTTGCGCAGAAATTTTATATATTCAGAGGTAAAATCTACAATCTTTATCTTTCCACCAGTTAAATGCTTACCGGAGTAATTCTTTTTATATAAAAGCTTCTCTATCTGATCAGTTATATCTTTTCCTGCTGCTCCACCTTTAGAAGTTTTGATCTTTATTCCATTGTATTCAGCAGGGTTGTGACTGGCAGTAATCATAATCCCACCATCGGCTTTAAGCCTTTTAGTAGTGAAACTTAAAACAGGTGTAGGGATGAATCTATCTGAGATTAAAACATCTATTCCTTTTTTACTTAAAATTTGGCTTACGGTTTGGGCGTAATTAGAGGAAAGAAAACGTGTATCATAACCTACTACTACCTTTATACAATTTGACTTAGAATTTAATAAGAAATAATTTGCAATAGCTTCTGTAAGGCGCTCTACATTTTTAAAGGTGAAATCTTTACTGATAATTCCCCTCCATCCATCGGTTCCAAATTGTATCTTCTCCATATTTTTTTAAAACTCCTTTCTAAATAATTCTTTTAAATTTTTAATCGCTTTAACTGGGTCTTTAGAATTGAATATATAAGAACCGCAAGCAAATATATCTACTCCTATAGAGGCTAAACTCTTAGCAT
>JAMWCN010000040.1 GCA_023819505.1 Candidatus Omnitrophota bacterium
TTTTTTAAGAAAAAAATTTAATAAAGTATAACATATAAATATCTCATTGTCAAGGGGAAGCGAAATTTTTAAAGCTCTGCCCAAAGAAAGTCTTTTTCTATACGGATTAATTTTACTGGAAGGAGTCTATTTTTTAATTTATCTTTTGAGAAGACCCTTACCTTTATATAATTATCAGTAAAGCCTTGCCAAATATTTGGTAAAATAAGACTCTCAAAGAGAACAGACCTTAAGCTACCTAAAGATTTCTGCATAAAAGTAAAACTAAACTTGTAAGAGATATCTCTTAGATAAGCTATCCTTTCTTTTATTTTTAAAGGGGGTAGCCTTCCTTTAAGATTATAGGCTAAAGTAAAATTACGGGGGCTGTAGCTAAATATGTGTATTTTTAGAGGTTGAATTTCATTTAATAAATCTACCGTTTTTTTAAAATCTTCATCTGTTTCCTGAGGAAATCCCACCATAATATCAGTAGTTATTGCTAATGAAGGGATGATCTCTTTTAACTTTCTAATTATCT
This sequence comes from Candidatus Omnitrophota bacterium, assembly GCA_023819505.1. Classification (GTDB taxonomy): domain Bacteria; phylum Omnitrophota; class Gorgyraeia; order Gygaellales; family JAMWCP01; genus JAMWCN01. Next base: position 521 of record JAMWCN010000040.1, read on the forward strand.
TTAGGTAATCTTGGCTCGTTATACGCCTCCTCATAAGCTGTAGAATCTTATCTGAGCCACTCTGGATAGGAATATGCAGGTGAGGACAGAGTCTTTTGAACTTATCTAATCCAGTTAAGAATCTTTCAGTTATGTCCCACGCTTCTAGAGAACTCAATCTTATACGAAAATCTCCTTCTAAATTATCTAAAATTTTTAAAAGGTCAATTAACTCTATCTTTTTTTCTAAATCCTTACCATAGGAACCTAAACATATTCCGCATAAGACTATCTCTTTGTAGCCATTTTGGACTAAATTCTCTGCCTCTTTAATTATATCGTGTGGTTTTCTGCTAAAAGAGCTTCCCCTTACTAAAGGGATCTTACAGTAAGAGCAGAAATTATCACAACCATCCTGGACTTTTAAAAAAGCCCTTGTGTGATTTGAAAATTCACTGATGCCAGAAATATTTAGATCCATCTTTTTACCATTTAATAAATTAACAATATTAAACTTATCTTTATTCTTTACGATAAAACTTACACCTCTAATTTTACCGATAATATCTGCATCTAATTCTGTATAGCAACCCGTAACTAAAATTTTAGCTGAAGGGTTCTGCTGATAAGCTCTGTAGATGAGGTGGCGACTATCCCGATCCGCTTTTTGGGTAACGGTACAGGTATTGATGATGTAGATATCTGCTGGTTCTCTATATACTTCTCTAAAATTACTAGCTAAAAGGGTTTCCCTTATAAATTGACTTTCGTATTGATTTACTTTACAACCTAAAGTAAAAATTTTAAAACTCTGCATATAATTTAATAAAACTTACTGCTGAAACTACCGCTGTCTCTACCCTTAAAATCAAAGTTCCTAAAGATGCAGGAATGAATCCGTAAGTTTTAGCCAAATTTATCTCTTGGGAGCTAAAATCTCCTTCAGGACCTATGAGTATGATAATCTTTTTAGCTGGATTTTTCTCTAAAATATTTTTTAAAGATTCCGCCTCTTCAGAAACAGTAAAGATTAACTTTAAAGAAAAATCTTCATTTAATTTGAATATATCTTCAAAATTCATTACTCTTTCAATTATAGGAAGGCTAATTCTTTTTGATTGTTGACAGGAATTTATGGAAATCCTTCTCCAACGCTCTAAATTTCTATCCTGTTTGTCTTGATTCCATTTTACTACTGTCCTTTGAGTGACTAAAGGGATAATCTTTGATACTCCTAATTGTGTAAGTTTATCTACAATGCTATCCATAATTTTTGCTTTAGGGATGGCGCAGGCAACTACTAAATATATAGGCAAATTTTTGGCTTTGGATTTCTTTCTGATCTCTAAAGTGATCCCATTTAAAGAGAGATCTTTAATTTTACAGATGTAGAGATTCGCTTCTGAGTCAAATATATTTAAAGTCTCCTCTTTCTTTAAACGTAAAACATTGAGGAGATGATGAAGAAGACTTCTCTGTTGAATAATAATTTTATCTTTAACAATGTGGGGATAAGCTACATAGAATTGATGCATATCTTTAGAAGTCTTTTTCTGAAAAAACCTCAGCAGTAAAGATATAAAGTTCGGTATCCTTTTCTTTCCAAGCTAAAGGATGTAGCCCTGCTTTATGGCTACAGAGATAGGAAAGGAATTCTTCCTTACTCCAGCCTGTCTCTTGAGCAACCTGGGGTAAAAATACTCCACTTCTAAAACCCCTTCTTACTAAAACCCCATGTTTTCCTAATTGTATCTGCTCAGCGTTATTTACTCTTTCTAAAGGAGATAGAACAGATATCTCAATCTCTACATCATTTAATTCTTCTAATTTTAGGGGAGGAAATCTGGGATCATTCATAGCGGATTCAATTGCCATATCCTGCACTGTTAGATAGAGTGGTTTTTCTCCAATTAAATTTCCGATACAGCCTCGAAGTTGGCCAAACTTATGTAAAGTAACAAAAGCACCCCTTTTTTCTAATAATAAAGGGTCGGTCTCTTCTAATTCTAATTTTTTACCTGTTTTTAGATAAAATTCAATTGTTTTACGGGCAATCTCTAACAATTTCTTTCTCTGTTCTTTATTTAACATCGTCTCCTCCTTGTCAATTACACAACTGCTATAGCCCACTGTCCAGATACCAGGGATCTTTCTATAAGTAACATTGCTAGAATTTGTATAATTAAGAACCTTAAGTTTATTATGACCTAAACTTTTGGCTAAAATAAGTAAAGTTAATACCGGATATTTCCCACAGAGTTGAAGTTTTCCTTCCTCTAAACCTTTAGATAAACCTTCTATATCCATAGATTCTAAGTAAGAGAGGGTAAGCTTATCAATTAACTCACATTCTTTATAATCGTAGCCGTGGTACATATCAGAGGAGGCAATCACTAAAACATCTTTTCTTCCTGCGATTGCTTCTTTAAGAAGTGAAGCTAATCTTTCGCACATCGATAATGTGCATTCTCCCATCAAAATAGGTACAATTTTAAAATTATCTAAAATTTTCTGTAAAAAAGGAAGCTGTACCTCTATGGAATGTTCTCTTTGAAAAGCCAAAGGTTCAAAATATATAAAATCTTCTCGATAGAGAAGTTTACTGGTGAAATCTCTGTCTATCTCTGTATCTTTTAAGGGAGAGCGAAATACACCTTCTGGATATATAGAAACCCCTCTAAATCCAAAATAATGGCTAGGACCAATAATTACCACCGTCTTATAAGACTTACCTTTAATAACTTTATAACCAAAACTAGCTACCTTTCCTGAATAGGGATAGCCTGCATGGGGTTGAATCAAACCAAAGATTTCTTCATCTATAGTTGGGGGTTTTACTTCATCAAGAAATCTCTCTATCATCAAAGAAAGTTCTTCTGCATCCTGAGGATAAAATGTCCCTGCCACTGCTGGTTTTTTTATCTCTTGAGTAAAACCATTAACCACAAAACTTAAGAAAAAACTAATTAATATAAGTCTTTTCATCTTATCTTGGAGCCACCGGGAATCGAACCCGGAATTTAGCGTTGCGAACGCTATGTTATCCCCTTTTAACTATGGCCCCTTTTTAAAATTTAGCATAATTTGAAAAGATTAGCAAATAAAATTAATTAGAAGAAGCTGAAGGAAGATAAATACGAGCTTTTACATAAATACGAGGATTCTCTGGAGAACCATAGGTTAGACAAGTGTAAGGATCCCAACAAGCTTGTAAATATATATCGATATAATTTTTGGTAGGGTCGTAAGGATTGTTAGGATCATCCGTATTTGCTGCAAAAGGAAATCCTGGACTATCTGGTTTTGTACCCACAATTCTTTTAGAAAGATTACCGGGTTTTTTACTGCCCGGACCATCACAGGTAGGTCCTATACAGGGAGCCCAAAATAAAAAATGATACGCTGGTTGTTCAACTAATTGATAACCTACCCAAGGATCTTCTGATCCCACTACTCCAAAAGGTTCCTGGTCTAAACGAATTTTCAAAAACCAACCTTTACCTCCATAATGCTCAACTTTAAGAGGGGGATCATCCACAGTACCAATTGCTCCTCCTCTTCCTTGCCAGGTTCCATCTTCTTGGACGATCTCCATCGGACCTGTAATTAATTTAGAGATGTGATCGACAATATAGGCAAGCTCATTCTGAATTTTAGCTAAACGGTCTGAATTTATTAAATAATAATAACTGAATGTACTTATACTCCAGATCCCTAGAGATATCAATCCCACTAAAGTTATAGCAATGAGTAATTCTAATAGAGTAAGGCCTATTTTTTTCTTTAATAACTCCATAAGGTCAATATAGATAAGAAATCCAGAAAGCAGGTTCAATCCATCTGATAGTAAGTTTTATTTTACGAAAAGCACTCGTTTCAGGGATTCCAGAAGGGACAGTGGCTATATATTCGGGTCGATATCTGATATTAGGAAAGCCCATCCATTCATCCGCTAAAGTATGGGTTCCTTTTTTTAAAGCATTATTGTAATCAGTTATTACCCAGGCATCCTGCCTTACATTAAGAGGGAAACTATCTAATATGTATCTAGCTAAATTTACCGCTTGAATTCGACATCTACTATGCCGGATATACCTTCTTGCACTTACAAATAGATTAGATGTGCCAGCTATCGTTATACTTAAAATTACTAAAGAAACTACAACTTCAATTAAAGTAAGAGCATTCTTTTTCATATTATTTATGGACAGACAGAAGAAGGATTACAGGTTGGCTCTTCATCGTCCTGATCAATAGACCAAGTTCTCTCCCAACCACTAGGAGCTCTGTTGCGGGTAGCTTCTGCTATAAATTTATCTACTCCTATGGTAGAAATACTATAACTCCAACTACGGTTTTCTCCTTTAGGTAAAGAGAGCCTCAAATTATTATTTATACAGGCCTCATCTGTACAACCAATAAAAATACCTACCTCCATCTGATAAACTCTTTCTGCAGATTGGATTAGTTTTAAGGTTGCACTTGCCTCTTTATCTAAGGCGCGTTCGCGGGTTTTTTCAAAGAGAGGTAAAGATAAACTTATTAAAATTCCAACAATAATACAAATGATTAATATCTCTATAAGAGTGAATCCTTTTTTTTCTTTAAAATTATCTTTTTGCAAATTTAATCTATTACTTCAACCAATCAGGAACACCACTTGAATAAGAAAGATTCCCAGCCTCATCAATAGTAACAGACTGCCCACCATAATCTCCACTTAAACGATACGCGGTGGCTAAACTGGTATTGGAAGTGCCAAGTTCAAATCTAAAATGTTTAGCAGGGGTTATATTTACATCGAGATTTCCAAAGCTACTGGTATAGATATCGTACTGGGCTTTATAACGTATCTGAGAGGCTCTCAAAGTACCTAAAACTGATTTTGCTTCTGACCATCTAGCGCGTTCTACACCTCTAAAAAAATTAGGTAAAGCCATCGTAGCTAAAATACCAATAATGATAACAACAATAAGTAGTTCCAACAATGTAAAACCTCTTTTCATACACACCTCCTTTTGATTAAATTTAACATCTAAAAATATTTTTGTCAAGAGATTATCTTAACTGGGCAATTTGAAAAAGAGGTAGAAACATCCCCACAACCATTGTCCCGATAATTGCTCCTAAAAAGATAAGCATAAGTGGCTCAAAAAGAGAAGTAAAGCGTGCCAAAAACATATCTACATAATCATGGTAAAAATTATTTATCCTCTTAAGCATATTAGAAAGTTCCCCAATTTCTTCTCCTACTGCCACCATCTGCACAACCATCGGCTCAAAAAAACCACTTCTCTCCATAGGTAAACTTAAGTTTTTTCCTCCCCTCACCTCCTCTTTGATCTGACGGATTATTTCAGCAACGGTTAAATTCCCTACACTGCGTTCAGTTATCTCTAAAGCGTATAGGATAGGGACTCCACTTTCTATTAGAGTTGCCATACCAGAGGAAAATCTTTCTACAATTAAGGCGCGGAAAAATTCTCCTGCTAAAGGTAAACTAAATAAAAATCTCTCTAACCTTTTTCTACCTACATTTGTTTTTGTATAACTACGAAGAATAAATATTAAAATTCCACCTATCAGAATTCCCCAGACAAAATAACTACGGATAAGCTTACTTATTAAAATCATCGCTCTTGTAATTAAAGGTAGTTTAATATTGAAACCTTCAAAAAGATTCGCAAATGTAGGAATAATTTTTACAGTTAAAAATAAAAGTGCCCCTATCCCTACAATTATCAAAATAGCAGGATAGATTAGACTGGAAATAACCTTGCGTTGAAATTCTGCATTTCTCTCTAAATAATCTGCTAATCTATTTAAAACTTGTGCTAAATTACCTGATGCCTCACCACTCTCTACTAAATTTACCCAAAGCTCAGAGAAAACGCGTGGATGTTTTGCCATCGCCTCATGAAGACTTAAGCCATTCTCCATATCAGAAGTAAGATCTAATAATACCCTGGTTAGTCTTCTACTAGCAAGTTGACGAGAAACTATCTTTAAACTCTGCATTATAGGAACCCCTGCTCCTAAAAGGGTGGAAAGTTGTTGGCAGAGTAGAACCATATCGTAGGAAGTAATTCTACTGTGTTGACGCTTAAATTTAGATTTTGATTCAGCTAAAGTAAATTTTGCTTCTTTAGATTCAGCAATAATACTAATAACGATAAGATCTCTTGCCTGAAGTCTACTAGCTAACTCCTCTGCACTTAAAGCATCTTCGGAGCCAGTAATTTTTTTACCACTTTTATCGCGGGCAATATAAAAGAAGTAAGGCATTATTCAATCCCTAAGGTAACGCTTAAAGCTTCCTCTAAAGAGGTAATTCCTTCTTCAACCTTCTTTATGGCAGATTGATAGAGGGTCTGCATACCTTCTGAAATACAGATCTCTTTTATCTTTTGATAAGTTGCGCGCTGAGCAATAAGTTCTCTTATCTTATCGTTAACTACCATTACCTCTGCCACGCATATCCTTCCTCTATAACCGATCTGACTACACTTATCACATCCTTTAGCTCGGTAGATAAGATCGGTCTTTAATTTTATCCCACCTAACTGTTGAAGAGTAGGCTCATAGGCTTCTTTGCAGTCAGTACAGAGTTTCCTTACTAATCTTTGAGCTACTACTAAAAGTAAAGAAGGGGTAATAAGATAGGGCTCAATCCCAATATCGATAAGCCTATTTATAGCTGAGGGAGCATCGTTAGTATGTAAGGTACTTAAAACTAAATGTCCAGTTAAAGCAGAACGGATGCATATCTCTGCTGTTTCTAAATCCCTTACCTCCCCTACAAGCATAACATCAGGATCTTGTCTTAAGAAACTTCTTAAGGCAGTAGCAAAAGTAAGACCTATTTCTGATTTTACCTGAACTTGATTTATTCCTTCTAGGCGATACTCTACAGGGTCTTCAATAGTAATAATATTTTTAGTAGGACTTTTTATCTCATTTAGAACCGCATACAAAGTTGTAGTTTTACCACTTCCGGTAGGACCTGTTAGAAGTATCAAACCATAAGGCATATTTATACATTTACGGATACTCTCTAACTGCTGGGCATCGAATCCTAATTGATTAAGGTCTAAAATCACTCTGCTTCTGTCTAAAATTCTTAAGACGACTTTCTCCCCATATATAGTAGGAATGGTGGAAACCCTCAGATCGATGATACGATCCTCTACCTTTACAAAAAAAGCCCCATCCTGAGGAAGCCTCTTTTCCGCAATATCTAATTTTGCTAATATTTTTATTCGGGAAATTATCGGTAAATGTAAGTGTTTTGCTGGTGGTGGGATCTCATAAAGTTTACCATCGATTCTATACCTTAAAGAAATTTTATCTTTAAAGGGCTCGATATGGATATCAGAGGCGCGCTCATTTATAGCTTGTCTAATAATTAAATCTGTAAGCTTTACCACCGGGGCTTCCTCTGCCCTGGCAATTAAAGTATCTAAACTTAATTCTCCTTCAGTTACCTCTGCCTCTACAGCTGTAGCTGCGGTAGAGATATCATAGGTAGCTTCTACTGCTTCTTTTAGGAAAGCTGCTCTACCGTAAAATTCCTCAATTGCCTTAATTATATCTGCTTTGGTAGCAATTACTGGATTTATCTCACAACCCGTTAATCTGCGCAGATTATCGATAAGGATAAGGTCTAAAGGATCATACATTGCACAGGTCAGTGATTTGAGTATCCGAGAAAGGGGGAGAACCAAATTTTTAATTGCGAATTCTTTAGGTATGAGTTCTTCTAAGCCTTGGTCTACTGCAGGTTTGAGCATACCCGTACCTAATGAAAAATAGGGAATACCGAGTTGTTTTCCTAATGTGCTTACAACCTGTTCTTCCTTTACCACTCCCATCTTTACCAAAATCTCTCCTAACCTTCCACCTTCCTTTACTTGAATCTCCAGTGCTTTATCGAGCTGTTCCTGGGTGATATAGCCTTCTTTAATTAACATATCTCCTAATTTTAGATATTTTTCTTTAACCATAAATTTATTTTATTTTTTCAAAGTTATTTAAAGCATCAGAAATAGAACGCTCACGGAGAAATTCAGTTTGAGAAACCTGTTCTCTTTCCAAAATTTTAGTCTCTTCAACAGCTTTAGCCAATACCTTCTCTTTAAGGATATGGGGAGTAATAAAAACTAAAAGTTCTCTATCTTCATCTTTGGTCTTAGCTCTATGTCTAAAAAGACTACCTACCAAAGGTATGTCTCCTAAAAGGGGCAATTTTGTAAGCACCTCTGAAGTTTCTTTACGGATAAGCCCTGCAATTACAATTGTTTGACCATCCTTTATCCGCACTAAAGACTTGGTACTGCGTGCTTCAGGGTCTCTGAAATCCGCAAATGAAGCGGATTGTCTGGTACCACTTACTTTTGGATAAACAAACATAGTTATCTCCCCTGTTTCTTGATTTACTTGCGGAGTGACCCTCAAAAATACACCTACCCCTTCTTTGGTAATATCGAATTCGGAAGCGCGTGTTTCCTCCACAGTTATCTCTCCGGTATTAGGATCACGAGTCCTTTTTGTTCCTACCACTTCATCGGCAGTGATCTTTATCTCTGCAGGTTGGTTATTTATAGTTAGTATTCTTGGTCGAGCTAAAATTTTTGTATCTGTCTGAGATTTAATAAAATCTAAAAGCATCTGATAGGAACCAGCAAAACTTATCGTGCCAGGAGTAAATTCAGAAGGTGTGCTTTTTATACTTTTTAAAGGAAAATTTGTCTGTCTTGAAGGACCACTAAAGGTAACTGTAAAGATAGAAGGATAGGCAGTTATATCTCCAAATTTTATTCCCAATCTTTCCATAAGATTCCTGCTCACATCTAACATCTCCACTTCTAACATTACCTGCGGTTGGGGAACATCTAATTTCTTAATTATCTCCTCAATGATAGGGAATTTAGCTGGTAAATCGGTGATGATAAGAGTATTGGTTATAGGCTCCTCAATAATGGATCCTTTTTCAGAGATAACTCTTTTTATTGCTTCTGTAATCCCT
>JAMWCN010000041.1 GCA_023819505.1 Candidatus Omnitrophota bacterium
TTTCGTGATCGTCTTTATCCTAATCCAGATAAGATAAGACGTTTTAATCAAGACCTGAATTTAGATATTAATTATCAACTAGATCAATTGAGCAGTTTAAGATACGATTATAGTTTTCAAAATGAATTAGGAAGGATTACACCTCTACGCTCTTTTAGCAGTGGTATAGGACTGTATCATATCTTTGGCTGGATAAGGAAGATGAGCGGTTATATTAATTATCGCTACCGGCAGATGGATTATTTTCTAAATCCTGCAGGAAATTATATTACAAATAAAATTATCACTGGAGTAAGATTTGGTCTGATAGGTCAACTTTATTATTTTGCCAGTAAAGAATTTGACTGGATAGAGGCAAGATATTATGGGATACGCACTAAGTCTTCTATATTTGAAACTGGTTTGGATTGGTATGAGCGGGTTTCAAAATCACCTTTCTGGTTAAATCTAAGAATTCTTTTTCACGATGAGGAAGATACAGAATCTCCTTTTAGTTTTATGGCAGGGGAGGATTATATGGAGGGATTTACTGAGATAAGTTATCGGCCCAAGCCAGATATAGAAGCATTTATTTCTGGTCGGATACGTAATACCTGGGCAGAGAATCCTCTTGCCACCAAAAGAATAGATGCGGATTTTTATGCAGGCTTGCGCTATCTCTGGGATACAGGTATACAGTGGAATCCGGTGGGTACAATTGAAGGATATGTCTTTAAGGACTTAAATAATAATGGTCTGCGGGAGAACGATGAACCACCTATAGAAAAGATAAAGATAATCTTGGGTAAAAATAAAACTACCACCACTGATATCTTTGGCTACTTTAAATTTGAAAAAGTGCGGGCAAAGAAGATAGCGGTAAGCATTGATACCAGTTCCATACCTAGAGGTTTTGTGCTTACTACACCGGCAGTACAGGAGGTTTCATTAAGACAAGGTATAAGGATGAAGTTATATTTTGGTCTGATTTCTAATACAGAAATTGGTGGTTTTGTTTTTGAGGATGTAGATTCAGATGGAAAATTTGGGCCAAAGGATATTCCTTTGCGGGATGTCGTCTTAGTTTTAGATGACGGTACTTGTGCCAAAACCGATGATACAGGAAGATATATCTTTAGCAAAATAAGACCAGGGGTTCATCGCTTAAGTTTAGATCTAAAAACCTTGCCTCTCTTGTATTTGCCTACTGTAGAGGTGATTAAGGATATAGAAGTAAGCGAAGGGACAAGTTATATTTATCCTATCCCTTTAAAAAAAGCTAATCCTTAATTTTTTAAAATTTTTTAACAAAAAGAAGGAAGGTCATTTCTTAAAAATAGTTTTACCGACTATAGATTGTTTTTAAAACAAAACCGTCTTTTTTATTTCCAGCGCTAATGCTTACATTTTCTGAGACGGTCTGTTCTTCTTTTTCTTGCTTTTGGGTATATTCAGTTTTTTCTTCAAGGGGTGCGTTTACTCCTGGTATTGCAGGAATAACACAGCTGATACTGAAGCTATAGTTATCTGCTGCTACTGCATAACTTCGTAAGTTTGCCAGAATTAATATAATAAATATAAAAATGTTAAGATTTTTATTTAACATTTCTAGTCTCCTTTCGTATTTATTTCTGCCTGCCCGCTAAAAACTGGCAGACAGAAGTGGCTATAGTTTTGATTTAAAATTTCTTTTATTTTTTTATATATCTTTTCTTGAAAGTCTAATTCTGATTTAAGATTATTCCCATCGATATCTAATATTTTTAAGAAATTTACCACCCAGGCTAGAATTTTTGCCCGCGATAACTTTGTCCCTGAAGAGAAAAGGGCATCTTTACCTATTTTATCTAAGAAATCAATCTCTTGGCGGTTCAGAAATGTCACTACGCGTTGAAATTTCATATCTTTAATCTCCTCTATTAAACAAAAAACCCTGGCAAACTTTTGGTTATTCGCCAGGGTTTTAAAACTAAAAACCCCAAGGCAAACTTGGGGTTTAAATCTTTTAGTCCCTTTGGCAGCCCCACTATCCTGCATTTACAGGATTGGAAGCTTTGCGCCCCAGCGTTTCCGCTAGTTTGCCTTTATCAGTAGACCTCACCTATATTATCCATTAATAGTATAGCATAAAAATGGTTAATTTTCAACCTGCTAAAATTGTAAATTTATAAAATTAAAATAATTATTTATATAGATTTTTAACTTCTTGACAGATAACAGGTTTTGTGCTATAAAGAAATAATGAATAAACAAGAGGTTTATGAACATCTTGCGCGAATATATTTAGATTCCTCAAAAAAGCATACTCCTAAAAATTATCAAAGATTTATAAAACCAATTATATTTTTTTGTCTTTTTTTAATTTTATCGGTAAGCGTATTTTTTATTTACAGTAAACCATCATCAAATTCCCAAATCTCAGTTATACTTACATACCAGCCAGTAAAAATAAATTTCATTTTTGATCCAGCGAAGAAAGAAATCTATAGTTTAGATCTGAAAGGGATGGATCTAAGAGGATTTAAGAGTATTGGATTTTTAGCTAAGAAAGGATGTTTTGAATCGATAAAATTAAGGGTAGAATTTAGCAATAAATTTAAAGAAAAGGGTTCTTTTTATATAACCGATATTGCTTCAAATTGGAAAGAGTATATTATAGATTTAGCTAAATTTAAAGATATCTCACATTGGGAAAATATAGATAAACTATCTTTTATAGTAGAGGAATGGAATGTAAAGACAAAAAAAGGTTTTGTTTATATTGATGATATAAAATTATTAAAATAAAAGGAGGTAGAGAATATGCCTATAATTGCAGTTGCCAATCAAAAGGGAGGATGCGGTAAAACCACCACCGCAGTAAATTTAAGTGCTTCTTTAGCTATTAATAAAAATAAAGTACTATTGGTTGATTTTGACCCTCAGGCACATACTACTTTTGGTTTAAGTATTTCTACGGATGTAAGTATTTACAATGTTTTATCTGAATTTGCTGAAAAAAGACTAAATCTTAAAGATATAATAATAAATATAGAGCAAAATTTCGATATCGTTACTTCAAATATCCTTTTAAGTACATTGGAACAGGAATTAGCTAACCAGATCAGTAGGGAATCACGTTTAAAGGAAATTCTTGAGCCGATTAAAAATGAATATGACTATATTATTATTGATTGCCCTCCCAATTTAGGGATACTTACGATAAATGCTATCCGTTCTTGCGATATGGTGATTATTCCTGTAGAAGCGAGTAGATTCTCTATTGAGGGTTTAGATAAGCTTATTGAGATAATTAACTTAATTCAAGAGAGACTTAACTGTAAGATCAACTGGCGGATACTCTTAACTATATTCGATTCACGCCTGAAACATTCTTTTGAGATGTGGCAGAAGATAAAGGATAAATTTAAAGATAAACTATTTGATACAGTTATCCATATAAATGTAAAGCTAAAAGAAGCTCAAAACGAAGGAAGACACATTTTAGAGTACGATAGGTATAGTAGGGGAGCAAAGGATTATCTCTCTTTAGCTAGAGAAATAATGATGATTTTTGGAAAACCCCTGATGGAAAAGATGGAAAAACAAATGCAAGAAATTATAAAAGAGAAACTTCCTCAATTGAAAGAAGTCATTTTTTCTCTAGATATGCCTCAGGCAAGAGAGGTTTATTTGGTAGGAGATTTCAATAACTGGAAGTTAGAACAAACCAGTCTTATGGAGTCAAAAGAAGGACGCTGGACGAAAAAATTAACTTTGGCTCCTGGTAGTTATCGCTATCGCTTTGTAGTAGATGGAAATTGGATTGAGGACCCTTATAACTTAAATAAGGTTCCTAATCCTTTTGGTCAGATGGATTCTTTATTAGAGATAACTTAAAAAGATGCAGACATACCAAGCAATTAAGAAAAGATACAGTTGCCGAAAATTTATAAAAAAATCAATCCCTAAAGATTTAATTGAAAAGCTTGTTGATGCAGGAAGACTTGCCCCCACAGCTAGAAATATTCAACCTTGGGAATTTGTAGTAATTACAGAGGAGGATAAATTAAAAGAGATCGCCTCCATAGTAGAGACAGGAAGATTTATTGGAGAAGCAAGCTGTTGTATCGCAGTATTCTGCAAGGATACAAAATACTATTTAGAGGATGGTTCTGCTGCTACGGAAAATATCCTTATTTTAGCAACGGACTTAGGATTAGGGAGTTGCTGGGTGGCAGGTGATAAAAAACCCTACAGTGAACAGATAAGAGATATTTTAGGTGTTCCTCAAGAATTTAAGTTGGTCTCTTTAATTGCCCTGGGTTATCCTGCAGAAGAAAAACCTTTTTTAGAAAAAAGGAGATTAAACGAACTTATCCATTGGGAAAAATTTTAAAAAGGAGGTTTTAAAATATGGCAAAGAGGAAAGTTTCAAAAAAATTAACTAAATGTAAGTCTAAAAATAAAATAACTAAAAAAAGAATAATTAAGCCTATAAGAATTAAGAAAGAAAAACTAACTACACCGAAAGAAAAAGTTGTAGGTATAGTTACGCATTACTTTCCACATGTGCGGGCAGGAGTAGTTAAACTAAAATCAGCTCTTTCTTTAGGAGATAATATAAAGATAAAGGGGCATACAACTGATTTTACTCAAACTGTAACTTCTATGCAGATAAATCATGTTCCTATACAGAAAGCAAAAAAAGGCCAAGAGATAGGGCTTTTAGTGGAATCGAGGGTAAGAAAAAACGATATTGTATATAAAATTTAGAAAGGAGGCTAAATTTTATGAAATTAAGTGAAATAGAAAAGAAGGCACGTTCTTTAGGAATAAAGAATACTTGGAAATATTCAAAAACTGAACTTATCAGAGAAATCCAAAGGAAAGAAGGAAATTTTGATTGTTTTGGAAGAGCAAAAGATTACTGTGACCAATTTTCGTGTTTATGGAGAGCGGATTGTTTAAAAAAATAAAAGAAAGGAGGATATAAAATATGAGACCTTTTCTTTGGAGTGGAGAGGCATTACTTTTGCTTGCTTTAGGATTAGGTTATATAGTTCTGTATTTAGCTAAAAGAGAGGAGAAGGGCTTACAATTTTTAGGATATGTGGTAGGGACATTTATTATTCTTTTAAGCATATTTTATATTTTAATAAATATATTTATAGGTATCCAGATCAGTAGACCGATAAGAACGATGATGATGCAAAGAAAGGGAGGCCTTCCTTCTAGGGTTCTTCCTCAACAGAAAGCGCCTACACAGTGATACTAAGTAATTAAGAATTTTAAAATTTTATTTTGTTTATTTTTGAGTATATACTCAAAATAAATAGTAGGTTAAATTAAGTAAAATGAAGCCATTAGGAAGGCCTAAAAAAGAGAGGATAGTTAAAAATCTACCTAAAATCTATTATTTTAGCCCTAGAGGAAAACCAGGAAGACCCTTGGAGGTGGAATTAAAACTTGAGGAATTAGAAGCCCTAAGATTAGCGGATTTTCAAAGATTAAACCAAAGACAAGCCTGTCAATTTATGCAGATTTCACAACAAACTTTTAGTAGAATTTTAAGAAGAGCAAGAAATATTGTTGCCGATGCTCTTATAAATGGTAAAATTATCAGAATTGAGAAACCTAAATAACTTCCTATAATATATCTTATGTAAACTTTAATATTTTAGAAAAAATAATGTAAGTATTTAATAATCAATAGGTTGCGTAATTTTGGTATTTTCTTGTGGAAAACTGCTTTTAAATTTACTTTTATTTACCTTTTTTTTAAAAAAATTACAATTAAAGGAATTTTTGATTATTTATTCCTCCAGCGTTGATTAAACTCTTGGGGAGCATATTTGAAGATATAGCGGAAAAGAGTTTCTTTGTAACTATCAGGAAGGTTAATAAAAGACAAGCCTGCCTCTATTTTATTATCTGCCTGTTTTTTTGACCAGATTAGTTTGACAGAAAAATTTAAAGTCTCTTGGGGAAAAACTATCCTTAAAGAACCATAGGTTTTAGGAAGTAGTTCTAAGGAGCTATCTAAAAGGAGCCTACTTCCCCCATAACTTAAATCCCTGGTTACACCAGTTATCTCCTCTTCCCTATCTTTTAGTTTGTAGGAGACGCAGAAAGGAACTTTAAATCTTATATATTTTCTTCTTTCCTGCATCATAATTTAGAAGCGTTTTCGATCTTTACGCCTTTAGATCTTAAAAAGTCAAATGCCCTTTTAATTTCATCATCTTTGCCTTTAAAGATAAGGATTGCCCAACCTATTTCTGTAGAAAAGGATGCCTCAATAATATTAAGGGTGATATCAAAATCTTTACAAAGACTACATATAATCGGTTCATCCTTTAATTCACCTGGAAAAGTGATCTCTGCTTTTATCTGTATTTGCATCTTTTTAAGATTGATAAAACTATAGGATAAACTATAATTGCCACCACTAATGCTATTATACCATAGGCAACTATTATTGGCAAGATTATTTTATAAAGGGAGAATTTTAAAATAATTTGCCATTTAAATTCACTTACTAAAACTATCCACTGATTATAAAGATTTTGCCAATTTAAGTTAAAGATAATACCAGCCAGTTTTACTGCTGGTACCAAAACTAAAAAACTAAACCAAGTATTTACTGCCAAGCTTCCTAAGAGACTAGAGGCTCGATTCAATTTAAAAAGAAACGCTAAAAACAGGCTAGCTATAGGCCCGCTTCCTGGAATTATCCCTAAAGCCACCCCTAAAGAAAATCCCAAAGCTACTTTCTGAGGACTATCATTTATTTTTATAAGTTTAATTATAAAATCATTTATTTTTTTAAGAATCATTTATTTTTTATCTGCTTTTTATATAATTCTCTTATATAATTAAATATTTCTATATAGGGATAAGTTTTATAGTCTGGATATGTCCAAGGCAAAGGTGAAAAACTTTTGTTTTGATAAAAAAGAGTTACCTCGGCAAATATCCCTTTATTTAAATAGATCCTGTGTCGGTAATCTTTTGTAGAGGCAAGGACAAGTTTTGAAAGATTTATATAGCCGGGGTCGATATTCACATTTCTTTTTTTATCCTTAGATAATTTTTCTTCAATTCTATTTGTGAATCTTTTTATGCTGGTTAATTTAGATGGAGATATAAGTTTTTCAAAACTTATAAATTTTCTTTTTAGATTTCCTCCCATCTCTTTTTGGTAGTAATCTGTATAATTAAAATCTAAAATTTCGCTTTCAAAATCGATTTTACCGAATTTTTTTATTAGGAGTTTTTTTGCTTTTAATAAGTAATTTTCTTGATTAAAAATAAAACCGATAATTAATTTAACCAAAGGAGGTCTTTCTATCTTTCCCATAATTTAGGTGTTGATTAACATACTTTGAGATTTTATCCTTTTGATTTTTGCTTATCTCATTGAAAAATATAGCGATGTTAAAATTACCAGAAGGGTCTCTTTCAGTTCTTACTACCACCCCCTTACATTTTATTTTAATATTGGGATGTCTTTTAGATGCAGATGGAAGTAATAAAATTATAGATAGCTTTGTCAATACAGGGATAGATCTATTTACACTACAGTACGCACCTATGCAACTTATATTTTTAGTCTGGGTAATTATATCGTATTCATCTGAAGATATCTTTAAAGGCAATTTTTTTTCTATACGGGGATACCTTCTTCTCTCTCTGAATTCTAGATTATTCATGCCTGCTTCTGTCTTTGAGAGGCTTTAAACTTACGGTAACATTTTTTACTACAGTAATATTTACCGTTACGATAATAACGTTTAAGTTTCTTTACAGGTTTACCGCAGGCAGAACAAGTTTTTTGCTCTTCTGTAGGTTGGCCCGTTTTTTCTGGCATACGAAACTCCCTCCTTTTATTTCTTAAATTTAGTTAAATATAACATAGCTAATTTTATCTGTCAAATTCTATTTATATAACTTTACAAAGAGTATGTTTTTGATATAATGATATAATAAAATAAAATATGTACTGCAAATTTTACTGTTTAAAAGAAAATCCTTTCAATGTAACTGCAGACCCTAATTTTTTATTCTTAAGCAGAAAACATAAAGAAGCATTCGCTCACCTAAATTATGGCATAACTGAAAGGAAAGGTATTATTGTAATTACAGGAGAAATTGGCACTGGAAAAACTACACTCTGCAGAGCTTTTTTAAATAGCTTACCTAACCAGGTAAAAACTTCCTTCATTATCAACCCTTTTTTTTCTGAATTGCAACTACTTAAAGCAATAGTTGAAGATTTTGGGATAAAACCTTCAGCAAATAATAGGTTATCTATTGTATTCGATTTAAATAGGTTTCTTTTAAAAGAGGCAGAGCAAGGAAACAATGTGGTTTTAATTATAGATGAAGCACAAAATCTTAGGTCTAAAGAGTTAGAGCAGATCAGGTTATTATCTAATTTAGAGACAGAAAAAGAAAAACTTCTGCAGATTGTCCTTGTGGGTCAACCCGAATTAAGTCAAAAACTTCAGTTATATAGCCTGCGTCAACTTAAACAGAGGATTATGGTTAGCTACCATATCCAACCTTTAGATGAAGATGAGGTTCCAGATTACATCTACCATCGCTTAAATGTTGCTGGTTGCGATGGTCGTATAAAATTTAGCGATAAGGCGATAAAAAAGATATATCTCTTCTCTTTAGGTACTCCCCGTCTTATAAATATCATCTGTGATCGTGCATTACTGGCAGGTTTTATTAAAGAGACAAATTTTATAGATGAAGAAATTATTGACTCCTGTATCGATGAATTGAAATGAGCATAATATACGAAGCTTTAAAAAAACTTCAGAATTCTCATCAGAAAGAAGGTTTTGATAAAAGAATAGAAAAACAGAAGAATTTTTATCTATTTTTCTATATATTTACTGTAATATTAGGGATTATTATTGCTAAATATATATTTAGTTTATTTAACCTCTCATTAACTGGTAGATTAGAAAGTATGGATAAAATAAATATAACTTATCAATCCCAGAAGCCTCTTGAAAATTTATCTAAAGAAATTAGTTTTCCAGAAAAAAAAGAAACTGCATCTGAAGACAAAGATGATACCTTTCAGCTATCTGAATTAAAACTAAGTGGTATTCTCTATGATCCTCTGAATCCTTTTGTAATAATCAATAATCGTATTTTAAAAAAAGGAGATTGTATAAAAGGAGTTTGTATAAAACAGATATTTGAAGATAGGATAGAATTGGATTTTAATGGTAAAAGATTAGAACTTAATTTAAAAGACTAAAGTAACTTAAGATTCTTTTGATTAAATCTACTTTTATATCTTCCTTAAGGAGGGGTTTCCCTACATCCTTTACTAAGACAAACTTAATAC
>JAMWCN010000042.1 GCA_023819505.1 Candidatus Omnitrophota bacterium
CATAAGTAAAATTTCTGGTTTCATTATCAATGCCCTTGCGATACATAACCTCTGTTTCTGTTCTAAAGAGAGTTTATCTGCAGAGACTTTAAGTTTATCTTTAAGTTCCTCCCATAAAGAGACAGCTTTTAAGCTTTCTTCTACCCTTGCTTCAAGCTCAGATTTATTTTTTATTCCATGGATATGTAAAGGAAAAGAAAGATTCTCAAGTATAGATATTGCAAATGGATTTGGCTTCTGAAAAACCATCCCTACTTTCTTACGCAATAAAAGTAGGTTGGTTTTTGAGCCTAAAATATCTTCTCCATCGATACAAACTCTTCCTTCAACTCTTACCCCTTCAATCAAATCGTTCATACGATTAAAGGTACGCAGAAGCGTAGATTTACCGCAACCCGAGGGCCCGATGATAGCGGTGATGAGATTCTTCTTAATTAAAAGATTTATATCTTTTAATGCCTGAAAATCTCTATACCATAAATTAAGATTGTATACCTCTATTTTAAAATCACTCATCCAAATCTTCCGGTAATGTAGTCTTCGGTCCTCTTATCCTTTGAAGCGGTAAAAATTTTGGCGGTAGTGTCTACCTCTATAAGTTGACCCATTAAGAAAAAAGCGGTGCGATCCGCAACTCTACTTGCCTGTTTAGTATTGTTAGTTACCAAAATAATTGTATAATTATTTTTTAATCTTACCATTGCTTCCTCTATCTTAAAAGTAGAGATAGGATCCAAACCAGAACAAGGTTCATCAAAAAGGATAACCTCCGGTTCTAAAGCTAAAGTACGCGCGATACATAACCTCTGTTGTTGTCCTCCGGAAAGATTGTAAGCAGAATCGTATAACCTATCCTTTACCTCCTCCCAAAGATAAGCTTGTTTTAGTGCTTCTTCTGCAAGTTCTAAAATCTTTTTTTTATTCTTTATTCTTTCCTTTATTCCATAGATAACATTTTCTAATACAGAAAAAGGTAAAACCACAGGTAAAGCAAATACCATCCCAATTTTTCTTCTTAGCTCATTTACATCTATATCCTTAGCGTATATATCTTTATTGTCTAAATAAACACTACCTTCTATATGGAAACCATCAGCTAATTCATTAAGTCTATTCAATGTTCTTAAAAAAGTGGTCTTTCCACTATTAGCAGGGCCAATTATACCTAATATCTCATTTTTATAGATATCTAAGTTTATATCTTTTAAAGCAAATATATCCTTAAACCAAACATTTAAGTTCTTTACTTTAATCTTTACCTCATTATCTTTTACCATCTCTTTTTATGTCTAAGTCTTATCCTTAAAATTATGGCAAATAAATTTATACCTAAAACTAAAGTCAAAAGAACTAAGGCGGTTCCATAACGGATATTTTCTCCAATATTAGGAATTTGAGTGGAGATTACATAAAGATGATAAGGAAGTGCCATAGCTTGATCGAAAATAGATTTAGGAAGATGCGGAAGGTAAAAAGCAGCAACTGTAAAAAGTAAAGGAGCCGTTTCTCCTGCTGCTCTGGCTATCCCTAATATGGCTCCTGTAATTATTCCAGGTAAAGCAGAGGGCAAAACAACTCTTCTTATAGTCTGCCATTTAGTTAGACCCAAAGATAAACTTACTTCTCTGAATTCCTTAGGTACAGTTTGTAATGCTTCTTGGGTGGAGGTAATAATTAGAGGTAAAATCATTATCCCCAAAGTTAAAGAACCAGAGATTATAGAAGTACCAAATTTAAAAAATATCACAAAGAGTGATAAACCAAAAAGACCGTAAACTACGGAAGGAACTCCTGCTAAATTAATAATAGCTAATCTGATAAGACGACTTAAAATATTTTTTTTTGAATATTCGTTAAGATATATTGCAGAGAATACTCCCAAAGGTAAGGCGAATATTATTGCTCCTAAAACTAAATAAATAGTTCCTACAATAGCAGGAAATATTCCACCTTGACGCATACCCGCCCTTGGCACATCAGTTAAAAATTCCCAACTGATCGCAGTTAGACCATTTTTTATAATTATTAAAATTATTAGACCTACAGGAATTACTACTAACAAAGTAGAGAGAAAAAGGAAAAAGAAAGCAATTTTTTCTTCTCTAATAGGATTCATCTTTTTTTATGCAAAAATATATCTGCAATGATATTAATTAAGAAACTTATCAGAAACAACACTATACCTATAGCAAATAGAGCAAAGTAGTGCTGACTTCCCACAACCGCTTCCCCCATCTCATTAGCGATGGTAGCGGTTAAAGTTCGAACAGGATCAAATATACTTTTAGGGATACAGGCAGAATTTCCTGTAAGCATCATTACCGCCATCGTCTCACCGATAACCCTACCTATCCCTAACATTACCGCTGCTAAAATCCCTGAAGAAGCAGTGGGAATAATTATTTTATAAATCGTCTGCCAACGCGTTGCCCCTAAAGCAAAAGCTGCTTCTTTATATGTCTTAGGAACCGCATATAAAGCATCTTCAGCGATTGAGACAATCGTAGGCATAGCCATAAAAGCAAGCATCACAGACCCAGTAAAAGCAGTCAACCCTGTAGAAAGACCAAACAGATCTTTAATAAGAGGAGCTAAAGTTACCATACCTACAAAACCTAAAACTACACTGGGAATTCCTGCTAAGAGCTCAATAAATGCTTTTAATATATCCTTTAGCCACAAGGGAGCTATCTCAGCGATATATATTGCAGATCCTATCCCAACAGGCACAGAGATAATCGTAGCTAATAAAGTTACCAATAACGATCCTAAGATTAAAGGTAGAATTCCAAATTGAGCAGGTTCAGAAACTGGATACCAATTTTTTCCAAATATAAATTCAGTTATACTTACCGTCTTAAAAAAAGATAATCCCTCTTTGAGAAGAAATATAAATATAAGTAGAATAAATAATATAGTAATTATCCCACATAAAAAAATTATTTTTTCAATAGTTAACTCTTTAATCCTATACATCAATTTTTCTTAATCGGGACGAAATCTACCTCAAGAACTATCCTTTGGCCTTCATCTGATAGGACAAAATCTAAAAATTCTTTGATTAGACCCTGAGGATAACCATTGGTATAAAAAAAGAGGGGCCGAGATATAGGGTATTCTCTTGAAATTACATTTTCTATTGTGGGCAGGATATACTTTGAATCTTTATCTGTAGCAATAGCTAGGGGTTTATTTTTAGGATTTAAATAACCCATCCCGTAGTAGCCAATTGCACTCTCATTATAACTGACCTCTTCACAGATAGCCTGTGAAGAAGGTAACAGTAAACTTGAAGCAGAGAATTCTTCAAAAGTACCATCTTCTCTTTTTAGAACATGCTCTTTAAAATAGATGTAGGTTCCGGAATTAACTTCTCTAGAAAGCACAACTATTTTTCTATCTTCACCACCTACCTGTTTCCAATTATTAATTTTTCCTGTAAAGATGTCTTTAAGCTCTGAAAGTGTAAGTTTTTCTACAGGATTTTTGGGATTAACTACCACTGCCACTCCATCCAATGCCACAATTACTTCATAGGGATTTATCCCTTTTGATTTAGCTAATTCTATCTCTTTCTTCTTCATCTCTCGAGAGGAACTAGCGATATCACAACTACCATTTATAAGGCTGGCTATTCCTGTTCCTGAACCACCACCTGTAACTGCAATAAATACTGCAGGATTTTTTTGCATAAAACGTTCTGACCAGGCTTGAACCAAATTTACCATCGTATCTGAACCCTTTATCTGAATAGAATTCTTTAATTTTTGAGCTTTAGATATAGGAATAGAAATAAATAGAATAGCTATTAAAAGAAAAATTATTTTTTTTATCATAAAAATTATAATCCCTTTTTAACAATATAATTTATCAAATCTACTACTCTACAGGAATAACCCCACTCATTATCATACCAGCCTAACACTTTAACCAGGCCAGGTGCGATCACTCTCGTAAGCTCTGCGTCAAATATGCAGGAAAAACTATTACCCACAAAGTCTTTAGATACCAAAGGAGTATCACAGTACATAATTATACCTTTTAAATTTGTTTCTGAGGCTTTCTTAAAACTAGAGTTTACTTCCTGTATAGTAACATCTTTTTCTAATTCGCAGGTTAAATCTGTTAAAGATACTGTAGGAACAGGAACTCTTATTGCCAAACCATCGAGTTTTCCTTTTAACTGGGGAATTACCGCTCCGATTGCTTTTGCTGCGCCGGTGGTAGTTGGAATCATAGAGAGAGCTGCTGCTCTGGCTCTTCTTAGATCTTTATGGGGAAGGTCCAAAATTCTCTGGTCATTAGTATAGGCATGGATAGTAGTCATTAAACCATACTTTATCCCAAAATTATCTAATAAAACCTTTGCCATAGGGGCTAAGCAGTTAGTAGTGCAGGAGGCATTTGAGATAATATGGTGCTTTTTAGGATCGTATAGATCTTCATTTACTCCCATAACTACAGTTATATCTTCACCTTTAGCAGGAGCAGTGATAATTACTTTCTTTGCTTTACCTTCTTGAATATGGAGAATTGCCTTTTCTCTATCCGTAAAGACACCTGTTGATTCTACAACGATTTCTACACCTAAATCCGACCAAGGGATAAGTTCCGGAGATTTATAACTTAACACTTGCAACTTCTTACCATCTATAATTAAAAAATTATCCTTTATCTCAATCTTGCAGTCCAATTCTCCAAAGTTAGAATCATATTTTAAAAGATGCGCCAATACCTTAGGATCTGTAGGTAGATCATTTACTGCTACAAACTCTATATCCTTAGATCTAAAACCTGCTCGAAAAACAAGCCTCCCAATCCTACCAAATCCGTTAATACCAACTTTAACTGCCATAGAAAATCCACCTCCTTTTTATACTTTCTTTAAATATTGGGCTGCTAGTTCTGGTGGAGTAGGTACGATATAAAAACCTGTTCCCCATTCAAAACCTGCAACCCTAGTTAAGCGTGGCATAAATTCAATATGCCAGTGATAAGAATCAAGCTGTTCTCCATCTAAAGGTGAAGTATGAATTATAAAGTTATAAGCGGGCTTACCGAATAAATTTTTAAATTTATTTAAAAGCTGTCTTAATAAAGAAGCCAGGGATGGTATCTCTTCCTTAAAGATATGACAGAAATAACAATTGTGTTTTTTAGGGAGAATCCAAACTTCAAAAGGAAAGCGGGATACATAGGGGCAGAAGGCGATAAAGTGTTTATTCTCTAAAATTACTCTCTCTTTCTCATTTATCTCCTGTCTTAATATGTCGCAGAATATACATCTTTCCCGATATTCAAAGTACCTCTTAGCTCCTTGGAGCTCCTCAAAAACGTTCTTAGGTACCATGGGAAGAGCGATAATTTGAGAATGAGGATGTTCAAGCGATGCACCTGCAGAGGGACCGTAATTTTTAAAGATCATAATATAACGGAAACGTCTATCTTTTATTAAATCAAGAGCTCTCTTACACCAGATATTAATTATATTCTCTACCTCATTATCAAAAAGCTCCGCGATATCTTTATGATGATAAGGAGTCTCAATCACAACTTCATGAGCACCGATTCCATTAGACATATCATAAATACCTATACCCTCACGATTCAAATCCCCTTCTATCTGTAAGGCAGGGAATTTATTAGGGACAACCCTTACCTGCCAACCTGCAGTATTTGGTGGAGTTGGGGGCTGACGGATAGCCTCTATCTCAGGAGGTGTCATAGCTTCGTTACCGTAACAGAAAGGGCATTCACCCCTCTGCCAGTGATGTTCTTCTTTCTCAAACTCTTCAGGTAAAGTAGGATGGTCTTTATCTACAATTATCCATCTTCCTACGATAGGGTCTCGTCTTAACTCTGACATATCAAACAGAGATCTCCCTTAAAAATTTTGCACATTCTTCCGGTAAAATCGGACAGATATAAAAACCCGTTCCCCATTCAAAACCTGCAACCCTAGTTAAGCGTGGCATAATCTCAATATGCCAATGGTAATCGTAATCTATAGTTCTCCAGTAACCAACTTTAGGTCTTCTAAATGGTGCAGTATGGATTATATAATTATAAGGTGGATCGTTTAAACCCTGTTTTAATTTTAAAAGTACCTCTTTTAAAATTTTAGCTAAATCTCTCTGTTCTTGATAACTCAAACTCACAAAATCACAGCAATGTTTTTTAGGTAGAATCCAAATTTCAAAAGGAAATCGAGAGGCAAAAGGAACAACCGCAACAAAACCATCTACATCTATGACTAATCTCTCTTTATCTTTTAATTCCTGTTTAATCAGATCACAAAAAATACAGCGCTCGTGATGCTCATAATAATGTTGAGAACCTACGAGTTCTTCTTTTACCCTTTTTGGTGTAACAGGTGTAGCGATCAATTGAGAACGTGCATGCTTTACCCTTCCTCCCCCCGCAATCCAACCGTAATTTTTAAAGATAAGTACATATTTAAAACGGATATCCTTTTCTAAATCTGAGATTCTATTTATATAGGCTGTGATCACTTGACAGATATTTTCTTCTGAAAGATCAGCTATATTTGCGATATGTTTATTTGTCTCAATTATTACTTCATGTGCTCCGATTCCATTCATTAAATCGTATACACCCCTTCCTTGCCGTTCAAGTTCACCCTCTATCCTTAAAAATGGAGCAATACTAGGAACAACCCTTACCTGCCAACCTTCTTTATTAGGAAATGTACCAGGTTTTCTTACCGCATATATCTCTGTAGGTGTATGCGATTCGTGACCTTCACAGAAAGGACAGAATTTCTCTGAAGGGGCTTCGTAAGATAGACCAAATTGATCCGGTCTCTTTGCACGCTCTACAGAGATAATTACCCAACGCCCAATTATAGGATCCTTTCTTAACTGTGGCATATTTTCTTAATAAATTATCCAATTATAACATAATATATTTTATATGCAACAATTTTTATCCTAATATCTCTCCTTTAGCAATTTTATGCCCACAGATAAACTCCTCTGCTGACATCTCTCTTTTACCTTCCATCTGAAGTTTCTTAATTAAAATTCTATCCTTACCACAGGCAACGAGTATCCCTTCTTTAGAAATATCGATTACCTCTCCTGGCAAATAATTATCTATCCCTGTACTCTGAACATAATTTGACTTATGGATCTTTAATAACTTACTTTTATAATAAGTAAAAGCTGAAGGCCAACCTCTACAACCCCTTATAAGATTATGTATAATAATTGCAGATTTATTCCAATCAATAAGACCGTCTCTTTTTTTTAATTTAGGTGCAAAACTTACATACCTTTTATCCTGTATAGTTAAGGAAAAATCTCCTTCTTCTATTTTTTTTATAGCTTCTATTAGAATGATTTTTCCTAAATCTTTCAATTTCTCTTCCAGAGTAAAACTATCATCATCTATATCGATAGCTATATTTTTTTGTAAAATAATAGGTCCGCAATCAACCTTTTCTTCCATCTTAATAATAGAGATGCCAGTTTCTTTTTCTCCATTTATGATTGCCCAATTTATAGGCGCTGCACCCCTATATTTAGGTAAAAGCGAAG
The DNA here is from genome assembly GCA_023819505.1 of Candidatus Omnitrophota bacterium. Lineage (GTDB taxonomy): Bacteria > Omnitrophota > Gorgyraeia > Gygaellales > JAMWCP01 > JAMWCN01. The sequence goes on from JAMWCN010000042.1 coordinate 7,560, forward strand.
CGTGCACATTTATAGAGAAAATTTTAGGGATCTCTAAAATCTCTTTCGAAAATATCTGCCCATAAGCTACCACTACAAATAAATCTGGTTCAAATTTTTTTAAAGAATCTTTTGCTTCCAAACTATTTATATCTTTAAATTGATAAACCCTAAGATTATTTTTTAAACAGAACTCCTTTACCGGATTCGGTAAAATTTTTAAACCTCTTCCCTTAGGCCTATCTAAACAGGTAACCACCCACAATTCATCTTTCCTCTCCAAAAAAAGATACTCTAAAAAGGGAAGACTGAATTCAGAACTACCAAAGAATACAATTCTCATCCTAATCAATCTCTACATTAATTATTATACCTGAAGGTTTAAATTTCTTTAAAACTTTTTTTAAAAATCGAATTAACTTCTGAGTTGATTTTGAACTTAACATTATCTGCCAGATATAATTATCCCTTAATTTCTCAGGTGAATTGGCAAAATAGGAAATAACTTTTATAGACTTATCTCTATCTGTATTAATCAATTTTTTAAAAAGAACTTTAGTTTTATCCTTAACCCTTTGTCTCTGTTTCCCACGTAATTTTATTAAAACTAATTTTCTAAAAGGAGGAAGCTGAAGTTCCTTCCTTAAATTCAACTCTGCTTCATAGAACAGACTTATATCTTTTTCAAGCAAGGCCTTAAAACAGTAATGCCCAGGTAGTTCCGTCTGTAGTATAATCCTGTTAGGATTTAAAACTAAAAGTTTTAACAGTGTATAAAACGCCCTCTCAGATGCACGGAAGTCTATGCGGTTTAGAACATTATCTAAAGATACCACTCCAATAGTATCTATATCGGGTAAGGTTTTTCTAAATATTATATCTGTAGAAATAATAAAATCTAAATCTATAGACAAAAAATTTTGATTCTTTTCAAGTTTAGAAATTTTAGCTTCTGGATAAAGCCAACTTAATTTACTCTCTAATTTCTCTATACCTATCCCTGTATAACGGATATAACTAGAATTACAATCAGGACATATCTTTGGAGGAAGACATTTATAATTACAGTAATGACAGGTTAATTTCTTCTCTTTAAAATAATAAACTAAATTAACATCGCATCTAGGACACTTTAATATTTTTCTACAACGAGGGCAGTATATAAAAGTAGAAAATCCTTTCCGATTTAAAAAGATAAGAACTCTCTTTTTATTCCGAAGGGATTCTTTAAGTATCTCCTGAAAAGGATAGGTAAGACCAATTTTTTTTATCACCAAAGGAGATTGTTTCTTTATATCTATTAAAACTATGGAAGGAAAATAATCTTTTTTTAAAAGCAGATAATCTATCTTTTTTTGTTTTACTAAATACATACTCTCTAAAGATGGACTGATGTCGCTGAGGATAAGTTCTGCTTTAGTTAAATCTGCATGCATAAAACTAACTACCCTTGCATGGTAGTATGGTCTCTGTTCTTCTTTATAAGAGGGATTATTTTCACTATCTACAATGATCAATCCTAAATTATTAAATGGTAAAAATACAGCCATCCGTGTTCCTACGGCAATTTTTACTTCACCGTTTTTTACCTTTTGCCAACTTAAAAGGTTAAGCCGATCCGATTGTTTACTATTAAATATAACTACTTCTTCATTGAATCTTTC
>JAMWCN010000002.1 GCA_023819505.1 Candidatus Omnitrophota bacterium
AGTTAACCTATCAGTATAATTATGCAAAGCAAGCAGAACTTAAAGCCCATGATCGGGGCATGTCTGATACCTATTTATTTTTAAGATATTTATTTAAAGAAGAGGATAAATTTTTACCTTATATTACGGGGTTAGTCCAGATAAAATTTCCTACAGGAAAATATCAGAAGCTAGATCCTGATAAGTTAGGGACGGACACCTTTGGTAATGGTGCATATGAGCCAGCAGGAGGAATAATTTTGACTAAAAATCTAAAGCCCTTTTCTTTTCATTTTGATGCCATATACACCCATCCTTTAAAAAGAAAGGTAGATGGGATAAAAACCATTTACGGTAAATCTTTAAATTTAGATTTTGCTTTAGAGTATTTTTTACCTAAAGGTTTTAAATCTGATGTTTGAGGCAAATGGATTTTTGCAAAAAGATAGAAAAGAGAACAAAGAAAAGATCCCTGCCTCAGATACGAAATATCTGATTATTTCGCCGGCAATTGGCTGGTCCAATGAAAAAGTCCAGATGCTTTTGGGTTATCAGAGGACTCTTTTAGGAGAAAACACTGATGTCAATGATTCAGTGGTCCTTACAGTGGTTTACACATTTTAGAAAGGAGGTGCGATAATGTGGCTGGTTACTACCGCGATTTCTGCTACAGGAGCAACAGTTCTAAATTTTGTTTTACCTAAAAAATACAAATTAGGATTTCTTTCTCTTATGCTTTGGGGCGCAACTATAATGATTCTAATCGACCATCTTTTGGGTTATGAAGGAGGTTCTTTTTTAGAGGAGACTACAGATGGTTTGATTAGAAGCGGTACTGTTTTGGGGATAGTAATGTTAGTCCCCGTAATTACCATCTGGTTAATTTCTTTATTGATCACAAACTTAAAAAGGAGGTAGAATAATGGCCTGTTTTTTAGTTCCTGCAGGTACTGCTATAGTTACAACTACCTTAAGAAAAAAAATTCCTGAAAAATATCATATCGGTTGGTTGAATGCAATGCTGTGGGGTGGAGTTTTGATGTTGGCAGTGGAGCATATTGTCCATGGAGAGGTAGTTTTATATCCGCCATTTTTGACGAAAGGATTACCGGAGGTTCTTCCGGAGTTAGTAAAAATTGGAATTCCCATGACCCTGGCAATTTTTGGAGTTTGGAGTGTGATTGTTCTGGTGAGATTAAAGTTAAGTAAGAAATTAAGTTTTGTGAAAACTTAAAGTTAGAGATATTTTAAAAATAGGGACAGACACCAAGTATAAAAATAGTGTCTGTCCCTAATTATTAATGCCGGCATAGCTCAGTAGGCAAGAGCAGCTCATTCGTAATGAGCGGGTCGGGGGTTCAAATCCCTCTGCCGGCTTGCTTCACCGACCAAATTATGGCGCATATAAGGAGACTTTTAAAAAACAAAAATTTCTTTTTTTTATGGCTTGGTCAGATTATCTCGCAATTAGGAGATAGACTTGGTCAGATGGCTCTGATTGGATTTGTTTCTTTAAATATCCGTGGTTCAAGTATGGAGATAGCAAAAGCTCTATTTTTTACAATTCTACCGGTTTTTATTGTGGGTCCGGTGGCAGGGGTCTATGTGGATAGATGGGATAGAAGAAAGACATTATACATATGTGATTTTTTAAGGGCAATTTTAGTTATAATTATTCCTCTTTTTTTGATCCAGGCAAATACAAGATTTTTAGTGTATCTTCTTATATTTTTAATATTCTGTATCGGAAGATTCTTTATTCCGGCAAAGTTAGCGATTGTGCCGGATCTGGTAGAAAAAGAGGATCTACTTTTGGCCAACTCCCTGATAAATACTACAGGGATGATTGCAACAATTTTGGGTTTTGGTTTAGGAGGTTTACTGGTAGAATATTTTGGTCCTAAAGGAGGTTTTTATTTAGATAGTCTAAGTTTTTTTGTCTCTGCTTTATTTATTTTCTTTATCCAGCAAAAAAAAGATACTTACTATTTTAGGATAAAAGAGGTAGCTTCAGAAATTGTAAGTGTAGTAAAAAAATCAGTTTTGGAAGAAATAAAAGAAGGCCTTGTTTATTTTTTTAAAAACAGACATATCAGATTTACTGCCTGGATAATGTTTATTCTGTGGTCTGCCTTGGGTTCTGTGTATGTGGTTTTGATTGTTTTTATTCAAGAGGCTTTAGGCTCTATCACGCAAGATTTAGGATTTTTGATCACCTCTTTAGGATGTGGACTTTTTTTGGGTTCACTTCTTTATGGAAGGTTTGGACAGAAACTTCCCCTTTATAGATCGATTTTTCTCTCTTTAATTTTAAGTGGTCTATTTTTAGCATTTTTTAGTTTATCTTTAAGTTTTCATCCAGTTTTTTTTGTTGCCCTTATTCTTACTTTTATTTTAGGATTGGTGATATCTCCTATTATGATTGTATCCTACACTCTTATTCATAAGGTAAGTCAGGATTCTATGATGGGAAAGATCTTCAGTTCCTTGGAGATAGTGATGCATCTTGCATTTATCCTCTTTATGTTTATAAGTAGTTTTCTTGCACATTATATTGCAGAATTGTATATCCTTTTAGGTGTAAGTACAGTTTTTATAATCTTAGGATTTTTGAATCTTATATACCATCGTAAACTTGTATGGTTAAAATAGAAAAGACTAAATTCCTTACGGAGCATAAACCTATTGAGAGATTTATCCCTTCTACAGTTTATATTCCTCTAATTCAACATACTGGAAAACCGACTTTGCCTTTGGTAAAAGCAGGCGATTATGTATTTTTGGGGCAGAAGATTGCTGATATAGAGGCAAATATTACTGCGCCAGTTCATAGTTCGGTTTCTGGTAAAATAAAAGCAATACAGACATATCATCATCCTACTTTAGGAGGAGCCACTGCCATAGTTGTTGAAAATGATGGTCAGGATAAAACTGAAAGATTGCCACTTAAGGAAGAAGAGGTTAAAAATTTAACTTCTAAAGAATTACGTCTTAAAATAAGGGAGGCAGGAATTGTAGGGTTGGGTGGAGCTGGTTTTCCTACTTATGTAAAACTTAATCCTCCAAAACCTGTGGATACCTTAATTGTAAATGGTGCAGAATGTGAGCCATATTTAACTGGTGATTTTCGTTTAATGTTAGAGAAAACAGGTCAGATTATTAAAGGAATAGAATTGATAGCGCGTTGTCTGGAAGTAAAAAATATCTATATTGCAATTGAGGATAATAAACCCGAGGCGATCAGGGCATTTGAAAAAGAATTAAAATCCTCTCCTATTACACATTACAAATTACATATCTTAAAGTCATATTATCCTCAAGGAGGGGAGAAGCAACTGATTAAAAATATCTTAAAAAAAGAGGTTCCTTCAGGAGGTCTTCCTTTTGATGTGGGGGTTGTGGTACATAATGTGGCAACCTGTTTTGCGATTTATGAGGCGGTATATTTAAATAAACCCCTTTATGAAAGGGTGATTACAGTTAGCGGAAGTTGCCTTACTAACCCTAAAAATATCCTGGCGCGTATCGGCACTCCGATTAGAGATCTGATTGATTTCTGCGGACCTTTAAAGGAAAGACCCAGAAAGATAGTTTTAGGAGGTCCGATGATGGGAGTTGCCCAATATACTGATGAGGTCCCATTAATAAAGACAACCACAGGAGTAATTGTTTTTGGTGAAAATGAGGTTTTAAGTTTAGAAGAAAGTTTTTGTATCCGTTGTGGAAGATGTGTTAAATATTGTCCTGTAGGACTTATGCCGGCAATTTTAAGTTTATCTAGTCAAAGTCAAAATTGGCAGCTAGCAAAAGAATATAATGTTTTTGATTGTATTGAATGTGGTTTATGTGGTTATGTGTGTCCTGCTAAAAGAAATATGGTACAATATATAAAAAGTGCAAAACTAGTCTTACTTAAAAATGAGAGAAGATAAAAGGTATGTAGGAATACTTTTTTTAATCTGTTTTGTAGCTAGCCTCTTGGTAAGTATTGTGTATGCTTTAACCTATAGCCGAATTGAGGAAAGAGAAAAACGGCAACTTGAAACTTCTCTTGAAACTTCTCTAAAAGAAATGTTTCCTGAGGCAGCGCAAATTGAGGAGTTAAGTAAAGATGGTTTTATTTATTATCGAGCGATAAATAATAATGATGAGGTTTTAGGTTATATCTTAATCTGCGAGGCAGTTGGTTATTCCAGTACTATAAAGGCGATTGTAAGTACTGAGACAAATGGTAAGATAAAAGAAATAAAAATCTTAGAACAGAATGAGACCCTAGGTATTGGCAGTAAAATTACTGAAGAGGAATTTTTAAGCAGATTTAAAGAAAAGAGCAAGGACGATACTTTTGATACCATAACCGGAGCAACTATCTCTTCAAAAGCTATAATTAAAGCAGTAAAAGAAAGCTTAAAGAAAATATTTCCTTAAAAGATGGAAGATAACCTTTTAGTTTCTTTCTGGCCCCATATTCAGATGAAGGACTCTATTTCTAAAATTATGTGGACAGTTTTTATGTGTCTGGTTCCTGCAGGGATAGCAGGAGTTTATTTTTTTGGTTTGCATTCTTTACTTTTAATATTTATATCTATAATTACTGCGGTATTAACAGAAGGATCAATTCAACTTATAAGAAAAAACAAAATCACTATTTATGATGGAACTGCTGCCTTAACAGGATTGTTACTTGCCTATAATTTACCACCTACAGTTCCTTTCTGGATACCTATTATAGGAAGTTTCTTTGCCATTGCCATTGCCAAGCAGGCATTCGGAGGTTTGGGAAGAAATATATTTAATCCTGCTTTATCTGCAAGGGTATTTCTTTTACTTTCCTGGCCAACCTATATGACTGCTTTTGTAAAACCTTTTGGTTCAGCTGACACTATAAGTTCTGCTACCCCTTTAAGTATTTTAAAAGAAGGAGAAAAGACTTTATCTGATATAGGCTTAACTTATATGGATCTTTTTTTAGGAAGGCGTGCAGGTTGCATTGGAGAGGTGGCAGTTTTTTTACTTCTTTTAGGAGCTTTAGTTTTGTTATTTTTAAAGATTATCACTTTACATATCCCTTTAAGTTTTATTTTTGTTTTGGCAATTTTTAGTTGGATTTTTGATAAACAGGGTCTATTTAAAGGAGATGTTTTATTTTCTATAATGAGTGGAGGGGTTATTCTGGGTGCGTTCTTTATGGCTACCGATTATGTAACTTCACCTTTAACTAAAAAAGGAAAGGTTGTTTTTGGTATAGGCTGTGGCTTGCTTACTTTTATTATTCGTAGATTTGCCGGATATCCTGAGGGAGTATCATTCTCTATCCTTATTATGAATGCATTTTCCCCTTTAATTGACCGGATATTTAAACCACCTGTATATGGTAAAAAATAATTTATGGCAGGAATTTTCTAAAGGTTTATTTAAAGAAAATCCTATATTTTATATTGTTTTAGGATTGTGCCCGACTTTGGCAATTACCACTTCCATAGAGAATGCCTTGGGTATGTCAGGTGCGGTAATTTTTGTGTTAACTTTCTCTAATGTGGTTATCTCTGCTATAAGAAAATTTGTTCCTGAGAAGATCCGTATTCCCTGTTTTATTGTGATAATTGCCTCCTTTGTTACTATAACTGAACTTCTGATGCAGGGCTATTTTCCTATTTTGGTAAAGCATTTAGGTATATTTTTGCCTCTGATTGTAGTTAACTGCATAATTATGGGAAGGGCAGAAGCCTTTGCTAAAAATAATAAGATTATACCTTCTCTGCTTGATGGGTTGGGAATGGGGATGGGTTTCAGCTTAGCCATAATTCTGATTGCAGGAATTAGAGAATTTTTAGGAACAGGAAAGATTCTGGGAAGGATAGTTTTTAGGTGTTTTTCACCTTCGTTTGTTTTTGTTCTACCACCAGGGGCATTACTTACTTTAGGAATTCTAATTGCTTTATTTACCAGAATAAAGAAAAGATAATTATGGATATTAAAACCATTTTGATGATTATTGTGAGTATGGTTTTTATAAATAATTTTATCCTTTCTAAGTTCTTAGGGTTATGTCCATTTTTGGGAGTATCACGCAATATAAAACCTGCTTTAAGTATGGGTTTAGCAGTAATATTTGTAATGACATTATCCAGTATAATTACCTGGCTTGTATATAGGTTTTTACTTTTACCTTTAAATATCACCTATTTAAGAACAATTGTTTTTATTTTAGTGATTGCTACATTTGTACAGTTTGTGGAGATGTTTATCTTGAAAAAATCGCCTGCCCTGTATCGCACATTAGGAATATATCTACCTTTAATTACTACTAACTGTGCGGTTTTAGGAGTGACGGTTTTAAATATTAATAATTTCTTTGTAAATAATAAGCCTGTAGAATTTAGTTTTATCTATTCTATTATCCAAGGTTTCTTTGCGGGAATAGGTTTTACCTTGGCGCTTCTTTTGATGTCTGGGATAAGAGAAAGACTTTTGCTTAATGATACACCTGCTTGTTTTAGAGACCTACCCATTGCCTTTATTGTAGCATCTCTGATGAGTTTAGGTTTTATGGGATTTAGCGGATTTAATTTTTAAAAGATGGTTATAATAAGTAGCGTAATTATTTTAGGGGCCTTAGGTATTCTTTTTGGCTTGAGTTTAAGTTGGGCAGCAAAAAAATTTTCTGTAAGAGTAGATGCGCGTTTAGAAAAGATTTATAGCCTTCTTTCTCAGGCAAACTGTGGTGCCTGTGGATTTTCAGGTTGTTTAGGATTTGCGGAAAGCCTACTTGAAGGAAAATCTCATCCCCACAGATGCCCTGTAACTAGTCAAGCGGCATTAGAAAAGATCGCTAAGATTTTAGGGGTAAGTTTAGAATCTAAAACTAAAAGGATAGCAATTTTACATTGTCTAGGTGGCAAACTCAATGCTAAAGATAAATTTGAATACAGAGGAACAGATGATTGTATCTCGGCGAATATTCTTTTGGGAGGTCAAAAGTTATGTATGTATGGATGTATTGGTTTAGGAACCTGCGTAAGGGTATGTCCTTTTTCTGCTATAAAGATGAATGAAGATAATCTACCTGTAATAGATGAGGAAAAATGTACTGCCTGTGGTAAGTGTGTGGAGGCCTGTCCTAAAGGTTTATTCAGTATTATTGAAGAGGATAAATTGTATCTAGTTAGCTGTAAGTCAAGAGATTTGAGTAAAGATGTATTAAAAAGTTGTAAAGTAGGTTGTATTGCCTGTAGAAAATGTGAAATTGCCTGTCCTACCGGAGCAATTAAGGTTAAAGATAACCTTGCTACAATTGATTACAATTTATGTAATAATTGTGGTGCTTGTTTTGAGGTCTGTCCACAGAAAATAATCCTTAAAAAGGAGAATAAAATATGGATGAGAAAAACTTAAAAAATATTGCGGTTTTTGCCTCAGGAAGAGGAACGAATTTTTCTGCCATTGCCCAAGCAATAAAAAAGGGAAAGATTAAAGCAAATCTTGCACTTGTTGTCTGTGACAATCCCAAGGCAGGAGTAATAAAGAGGGCAAAAAGACAGGGGGTAAAAGTTGTTTTGGTATTAAGGGAGGATTTTAAAAGTAAAGAGGAGTTTGAGGCAAAGATAATTCAGCATTTGGAAGAAAATAAAATTGATTTGGTGGTTTTGGCAGGTTTTATGCGACTTTTAAGTCCAAATTTTGTAAAGAGATTTTATGGAAGAATTATAAACATCCATCCGGCACTACTTCCTTCTTTTAAAGGAACCCAAGGCATTCAAGATGCCTTTAATTATGGAGTTAAAGTTACAGGAGTAACGGTTCACTTTGTGGATGAAGAGATGGATCACGGTCCAATAATTTTACAGGAAGTAGTTAAGATTAAAGAGAACGATACTTTAGAGTCTCTAGAAGAAAAGATTCATAAAATAGAACATAAAATTTATCCTGAAGCAATAAGGTTATTTTTAGAGGGACGCTTAAAGATAGAAGGAAGAAAAGTTAAGATTATTTAATCTCTTTTATTCTAGCTTTACTTAAAACAGTTTTACTGCCAGAAAGCATATCTTTTATCTCTACCATTAAATATCTATCAAATTCGTAACTATTAAGCACATAATTAATGATTTTGATTATCTCATCTTCTATTTTGAATTTTGACTCTTTCATTTTTTTTATCGCATATTCAAAAATAAAACTATCATCGCTGAAATTACCGCTTACCCTTTCAACTTGAAAGTATTTTTTTAATTCCTCCTCCTGAAAGCGCATACCGATTCTTTGGGCAATCTGCTGGGCTAAAAATTCCTCTAATTTTATATCGTATGGTTTAAGATGGCTTCCAGTTTCATCAGCTATTGCCTCAGGATTAAGTTCTATTCTTATAACGTATCTTCGGTTTGACTCAGGCCAAGGGATAAAACCTGCATAGGATTTTTTTATATCTAAGGTATTTCCAACAAGGGTATAATCTATTCCGATATTTATATCAGAAGCAAGTAAACAATAAAATTCCGGAGGTTTATCCGCACTTAAAAAGACTCTTCCTATAGTAATAAGGATATTTCTTAATTTATCGATCATTTCTTCATCTAAAAATTTTTCTTTATCTATACCGAAATCTCTATGGATTATACGTGGTAGAGGGGCATATATCCAGAGAGTATTGGAGGAAGATTTAGTAATAACTTTTAAATTATATTCTTCCTGACAAATTTTTTCTATCTGATTGGCGATCTCGGACTGTCTATAGGTAGGCTCGAAAGGAAAATGACAACTTATAAAAAAATATATTAATATGCTAAGACATAGGCCTGCTTTTACCGTATTCTTTAAAGATCGCTTCAATTTCATCGTAGTCAAGTTCTTCTTTAATAAGGAGCTCCTGTGCAAATCTATCTAAAAGAGCCTCTTCTCTTCTAAGGAGTTCTTCTACCTCCTTTAGACATTCTTGTAAAATTTCTTGAGTTTCATTGTTAAGTTCTTCTTTTACTTTCTCTGATAAAAACGAAACTTTTTCTCCCCGGTATGCTCCCATACTTGGATGCATTGTTTCAAGGAGAGTATAATCACCTACACGATTTGATTTCCCCATACCATACTTCCAGACCATCTGATGGGCATACCACATTGCCTGACGAAAATCTTCAGAAACACCAGTGGTGGTGGTGCCAAATTTTAATTTTTCTGCCACATAGGAGCCTAAATAGGATTTTATATTACCTAAAAATTCTTCCCGAGTATGGACATGGAGTTCTTCGCGGGGATGAGGAACAACCATACCTAATGCCTCACCTCTAGAGGCAATAGAGATCTTAAATACATCCTTAAAGGGCTGTAAAAAATATGTAGCAATAGCATGACCTGCCTCATGATAGGCAACCTTTTTTCTTTCCTCTTCGCTGAATACCCTTTTATGTTTTATACCCATCTCTACCCTTTCTAAAGCCTCAGTAATCTCTTTCATACCGATTGCTTCCTTTTTATTTCTTACTGCGATAAGAGCGGATTCTCTTACTAAATTAGCAATATCCGCAGGGGTCTTATATACAGTCATCCGTGCCAGTCTTTTTATATCTATAGAGGAATCATACTTTACATCTTTTAAATAATACTGAAATAGTTTTTCTCTTTCTTCTAAATTTGGTAAGTCCACATATATCTTTCTATCAAATCTTCCCGGTCTTAAAAGTGCAGGGTCTAAAAAACTCTCTGGAGCATTGGTTGCACCGATAACTACAATATTGTAATCTCTTTCCTTTAACCCATCCATCTCTACTAAAAGTTGATTTAAGGTGGTATTAAATTCAGTCTGCCCTCCAAAACCTCTATCTACTGACCGCTGCGCTCCCACTGCATCCAGTTCGTCAATAAAGACGATACATCCACCTTCAGCATAGGCTAAGTTTCTTGCTTGTTTAAAAAGTTTTCGAATTCTTGATGCCCCTACTCCTACAAACATCTCTACAAATTCTGAACCAGACATAGAAAGAAAAGGTAAATTTGCCTCGGTAGCAATTGCCTTTGCCAGATATGTTTTTCCACAGCCAGGTGGACCAATCATCAATATTCCTCTTAATATTTTTCCACCGATACGTTTAAGTTGTGCCCGGTCAGTGATTAATCTTACTACCTCTATTGCCTCTTGCTTTGCTTCCTCCATCCCAATAACATCATCCCAGTGGATACTGATCTCTTGTCCCTGGATTGCCTTTTTGCCCAGACGGGTAAACTGTATATGTCCTCCGCGCATTATCCATATCCACATCAAGCCCCACAAAGGCATAGAGATAACATAGACCGCAATCCATATATAAAAGGTTATTCCTGATTGTGCTAGAATAGATTTTTTAAAATAGGATTCTGAGCTTATCCAGGCAGATATGGCATTACGTAAAAAGATAATTACCGAGATAAGCAGGCATATACTTAAGATAGCCACGATTAAGCCAATCCAGTGGAATTTTATAAATAACTTAATCTTACGCAGGTTCATACTTTTTAAAATAACATAATTTTTTAAAAAAGTCAACTTCTTATTCTATAAGCTGTAACCGCAATATAATAATGTCCTAATTGGGCAAAATAGATTTGTCCGCTTTTTAAACTGCTATAATACCTTCCAAAAAAGGAGGGCATTATGAGCCAAAAGGAGTTAAAGCGAGTTATTAACCCTTACAAAACTAAATACCCAGACTTTGCCCTACCTTAGCAACTGAAAACTCTTAGAGTTAAATAAGATCAAATTAAAAAGAGACCTTAAGGAAATGACTAATTGATGAGGACTTATGGATAATTACAATAAACTTTGAAGAGAAAGAAGAAATCTTAGTAGGTGCTCTTTAAAATATGAAATTTCTATATTGTTTTTACACAATATAAAAAAATACTTGACAAGGCCTATTTTTTATTTAAAATTTTTTTATCCATTTTTGATAAAGGCAAGGGCGTACAAAGAGAATGCGCCCTTTATTTTTATATTTTAAAAAAAGGAGGTAAAGCTATGATTTCCTGGCCAAAGGCAAACGATGTTTTAGGAACGGTAAATAGAGGAAATCCTACTGAATCAGGACTTTGTACTTTATGTCGTGTGGACTGTCAAGGAAAATGTGAAACTTGGCTTTCATCTTTAAGGGGAAGAAAGCTCCTTTATCCACGCGATTATAGTTTTGTTACTGCAGGAAGTGGCAACACTACCCATTTAGGTATAGGGTATCATTCTTTGCGTATTAACGGTTATCTCTATGGAGCAGAGGCGATTCCTAAAGGTTTAACTAATTCTGAGGATGATTGTATCTTTCCAAATGTCAATTTGGAAACAGAATTTGGGCAAGAGATAAAAACAAAAGTGCGCCTTCCTATAATGACAGGAGCTTTGGGTTCTACTTTTGTAGCAGCAAAATACTGGGAATCATTTGCAATTGGGGCAGCTTTGGTAGGATTTCCTATCGTAGTAGGAGAGAATGTTGTAGGAGTTGACAAAGAAGCAGAGATAAAAAATGGAAGGATTTTAAAAGCTCCGGAGATGGATCGTAGGATTCAGACCTATCTACGTTATTTTGACGGCTACGGTGCAATTTTAGTGCAGATGAATGTAGAAGACAGTCGTAATGGTGTTGCGGAGTATGTTATAGATAAATATGGTGATAAAGTAATTATTGAGCTTAAATGGGGCCAAGGAGCAAAATGTATTGGTGGAGAGATCCAAGTAACCAGCTTAGAATACGCTTTATTTTTAAAAAAACGTGGTTATCTGGTAGATCCGGATCCAGAAAAACCAGAAGTTCAAGAAGCATTTAAACAGGGAGCAATTAAATCCTTTGCTAGGCATTCCCGATTAGGTTATACAAGTTTATCTTCAGCTGAAAAAGTAAGGGATAATTTTATGCAGATGATAAAAAAACTACGTAAACTTGGATATAGAAGGATATCTTTAAAAACAGGCTCTTACGGTATGGAAGCTTTAGCTATGGCTATAAAATTTGCTTCTGATGCAAAGTTAGATTTACTTACCATTGATGGTTCAGGAGGTGGAACAGGGATGTCTCCTTGGAATATGATGGAGAACTGGGGAGTTCCTTCTTTGCTTCTGCATAGCAAAGCATATGAGTATGCTAATATTTTAGCTAAGAAAGGTAAAAAAGTTGTAGATATGGCTTTTGCAGGAGGATTTGCCAGAGAAGATCACATCTTTAAAGCACTTGCTTTAGGAGCTCCTTTTGTAAAGGTTGTATGTATGGGAAGAGCAACAATGATTCCTGGTTTCTTAGGCTCTAATATCCAGGGAGTATTAAAACCCCAGGATAAAGAAAAAGTCCATGGGAATTGGGATAAATTACCTGCTTCTGTTTCTGAATTTGGACAGACCGCTGAAGAGATATTTGCAGGATATTACGATGTGCAGAAAAAAGTGGGGAAAGAGGAGATGAAAAATATTCCCTATGGAGCAATAGCTATTTGGACTTTATGCGATAAACTTGCCTGTGGTTTACAGCAACTTCTGGCAGGTGCACGCAAGTTTTCAGTTAAAGCAATTACAAGATCCGATATATCTTCTGCTAATCGCGAAACCGAAAAGGAAACAGGCATCCCATTTATTACGGATTTAGAAGATATTAAAGCAAAAAAGATCCTTAAGGGATAAAAGAATATTTTTTAAAATTATCTTTTTGTTTTAGAACTGATTCCCTGTATACAGATGGGTGAGTTTAATATTGCTGGGGCTTGCCAATTAAATAACCCTGACCATAATTTACACCTAAAGAGAGGAGAGTTTTTAGTTCTTGATCAGTTTCTATTCCCTCAGCGATCGTTAAGATATTTATCTTTTTTGCTAGTTCTACAATTAGCTGGATAATAGTAGATTTAGTTTGGTCTTTATCAACATTACGCACTATATCAATATCTATTTTTATAAATGTAGGTTTAAGTTCTACAATTGCTTTAAGCGAAGAATAACCTTCTCCCACATCATCGATAGCAAACTTTATTTCCTTCTTTTTAAACTCACTTATAGTAGAGGATAACTTAGCAAAATTTTTTATAAAGGTCCTTTCAGTAATCTCAAAGCAGATTTGGGAATTTTTAAGAGCAGATTTTTTCAAGAAGGAGAGTCCCTTAAATTCTGGTAAATCTAAGAATATAGGATCGACATTTAAAAAAAGATATTGATCAGCTGAGATAAAACTTGCTTTCTCTATCGCTAAAGATAAAGCAAGGAGTTCTACTTCCAAAAACATATTTTCTTCTGTGGCAAAGCTAAAAAGGGTAGTTGCATCCTCAAAGATACTATCCTTTGGTCCTCTGCTGAATACCTCATAACCAATGACTTTTTGATTTAGAAGATCGATGATGGGTTGAAAAAATATCCTTAAGTTTTTATTATCGATAATTTTTCTTAATTCAATTATTTTTTCAGTTCTTTTTTCTTTTATCCCAGAATCAGGTATAGGAAGTTTTGCCCTTATCCTGGCAAGGATCTCTTCTAAAGAGAAAGTTTTGCAGATATAATCAGCTACCCCTAAATTGAATGCCTCCACCTTATCTATAGTTCTATCTTCACAAGTTAACATAATTACAGGTATGTGTTTAGTGGAAGGGTCTTCCTTTATCTGACGGCAGACCTCATGACCGTTTCTTTTGGGTAGATTTAAATCTAAGAGGATTAGATCCGGAAGATTCTTATGCGCAAGGATTAAACCTTCATCTGGTTCCAATGCACTGATTACACTGAAACCATAATTTTCTAAAAATATCTTCATCGTCTCTATAAAATCAGGTTCATCATCGATAATTAAAATCTTCTTTTTTATTTCCATAAGTAATAAATATTATATATTAAAAGATAACTTTTTCCAACAACTATTTACTGAACTGAATTCTTATATTATAATAAAATCGATGCAGGCTTTAAGTAAGAGATACTGGAGGATAAAGTATAGTCTGGCAATTTCAGAGGTTATCTATATTCTGTTGATTTTATTCCTTTTTTTAAATTTTGGTCTTTCCAAAAAAATTTCTATATCTATATTTAGTCTAACAGGCTATAAATACATAGGAGTTATAATTTATCTTTTAGTAATTTATTTAATTTATTCTATTTTAATTTTCCCTTTAGATTTTTTTCAATCCTTTATATTAGAACATAAATTTCATCTCTCTAATCAGAAACTGATTGACTGGTTTAAAGACTGGTTAAAACAGAAATTTATATTTTATATCATCAGTTTAATTTTGATAGAATTCTTCTATTTTAGTTTAAGCTACAGTCCCCGATATTGGTGGATATTGATTTCGGGATTTTGGATACTTTTAAGTTTAATTTTAGCAAAACTTATTCCTATATTTATATTGCCTCTGTTTTTTAAATATAAAAGATTAAATGATGAGGACTTAAGAGAGCGTATAATAAAACTAGCCAATAGAATGAAAATTGCTTTACTAGATGTTTTTGAAATTGATTTAAGTAAAAAAACTTTAAAGGCAAATGCAGCTTTTGTAGGATTGGGTAAAAGTAAACGCGTTTTATTGGCAGATACCTTAAAAGGTAAATACACACCTCAAGAGATAGAGTTGATTTTAGCCCATGAATTTAGCCATTACCGTTTAGCTCATCTTTTAAAACTTATTTTTCTGGAAGCCTGTCTTATAACTTCTAATTTCTATATTATTTATGGAACTGTAGGTTATTTTTTAAAAAAATATCATCTTATAAGTTTAGAGGACTTGGCCAGTTTACCTATCATTTTTATTTATTTTATTATCTGGGCAATTGTAACCTCACCTCTTAAGAATTTTATCAGTAGAATCTTTGAGAAGAATGCAGATATTTTAGCAATCAAAATCACGGGATTAAAAGAGGATTTTATCTCTTTGATGGAAAAGATATCCTTACAGAATCTATCTGATCGTAATCCCCCTCCGATAATTAAATTCTTCTTCTTTGATCACCCACCAATAGATGAAAGAATAAAACTAATCAATAAACTTGATCTTTAATTTTAAACACCCAAACTTTTTAATATTGGTATTGCATACTTTACAATTTCTGGATCGAACTGTTTACCAGAAAGCGCTTTTATTTTTTCACAGGCAATCCAAGGACTTAAAGGAGGTCGATAAGGCCTATTAGAAGTCATGGCATCAAAAGCATCACAGATACATAATATGCGTGCTCCTAAAGGTATATTTTCTTTCTTTAATCCATAAGGATAACCTTTACCATTAAAATGTTCATGATGGTAGAATGCTATAGGGATCAATTCTTCTAAAGAAGGGGCCATCCTTAAAATCTTTTCTGTCATAAGTACATGTTGAGTTACTCTTTGAAATTCCTTTTTAGTTAAAGTGGTAGGTTTATTAAGAATATTTTTTGGTATAGTAAGTTTTCCTATATCGTGGATAAGACCTGCCCATTTTATTTTAGTTACCTCATCATGCTCCAACTTCATAGCTAAAGCAATCGCCATTGCATAACAGGAAACCCTTAAAGAATGTCCGGCACTGAATGGTTGGCGCATATCGATAGATTGAGCAACTACCTCTAAAGTTAAACCGATCGCATCTATACCCCTCTTTATTTTAAAAGGATAAATTTTAGACTTTGATTCTTTAAATAAATTAGGAATATTTTTATTATTTACTATAGAATAGAAAAAATTTTTCTTTCTTAATTCTCCAATTGCTTTTTCTCCTAAAGAGTGAGAAAATTCTTTGTTTTCTGAACCCTTTATTTTTTTAACGATTTCAGCTAAAGTGATATTTTTTTTCTTATTAATCCAGATATCTATAAAATCAGCTAAACGTATAATTTGACTTCCTTCAGGGATATCTTTTGCCTTTTTTGCTGTAGGGTAGCCTTTTCCATCGAAAGTTTCATGGTGGTTTAAAACTATTTGGGCAGATTTCTCCATAGAAGGAATTAACGAGATAAGTTGGGAACCAATAATAGGATGGGAAAGTAATAGATTAATATTTTTGGGATTTGGTTTTATAAGGTAGTGGATTATATGATGAGGAAGTCCAATGCTTCCTAAATCATGAAGTAAAGCTGCATAAAATGTAGTTGATTTATCAGAGACTAAAATCTTTTGGGTAAGGATAGCTACTCGCCAGTGGTGATAAAGATTGCGACTGTTTTCTATATCTATTATATAACTTAAAGTAGTAAGAATTTCATCGACAGTTTTAGTAGGATATAATTTCATTTAAGAATTTAGAGATTATCTGAGCTGAAAATTGAGTTGCATTTGGTTTATCTAAAATTCTTCTTATCTGAAAAAGAGAATTTTTCATCTGTTCCATTTTATCCTTATCTGAAATTATAGAGATGATATGATCAGCAATAATCTTTGGTTTAGCTTTATACTGAATAAATTCGGGAACAACTTTTTTACCCAACACAATATTTACCATGCCGATAAAAGGTAGTTTTACAAGTGGTCTTAAGATTAGCCAATTAAGAAAATTCATCCTATATATAATCACCATAGGGATATTTAAAAGAGCAGTCTCTAATGTAGCAGTTCCTGAGGCTACAAGGGCAAAATCAGATATAGATAATCCATTATAGGTATTATTGGAGAGAATGTAGATAGGTAGGCTATATCTGGGGATAATTTTATAGTATATAGCTTCATCTAAATTTTCTGGTTTTAAGATTAAAAATTTTACATCTTCTATTTTTTTAAAAAGTATCTCTGCAGTTTTAAACATTATAGGCAAATTCAACCTCACTTCGTTTAAACGTGAACCTGGAAGAAGTGAAAATGTATAACGCGTTAAAGGCAGTGAAAATTTTTTTATGATTTCTTCTCTATTTAAAGAAGGTTTGACTATATCTAATAGAGGATGACCTACAAAGATAGCTTTTATATTATGCTCTTTATAGAGATCCTCTTCAAATTTAAAGAATACAAGCATAAGGTCAACAGAATCTTTTATCTTTTTTATCCTAGATGCTCCCCATGCCCAAACTTGAGGACTGATATAGTAGATGATGGAGATAGCCCTCTTCTTTAATTCTTTTGCTAATCTTAAATTAAATCCAGGATAATCTACTAAGATAGCTAATTGAGGTTTAATCTGATCTACCCTTTCTAATAAGAGGTTAAAGATATTTTTAAATTTTTTAAAATTTTTTATCACTTCCCAGAAACCTATTAAGGATAATTCTACAATATTAGAATATAAAAAAACACCCTCCTTTTGCATACATTTTCCTCCTAAACCGAAGAAGTTTATAGAAGGGTCTATATTTTTTAATTCTTTTACTAAGTTGGCTGCGTATAAATCCCCAGAAGGATCCCCTGCAACGATTAGAATCTTTTTTTCAGCCATATCTTTTTCTGAATCTGTAAAGCTACTTCTAAAGCTTCACGCGCAACTTCACCTGAAACAACTGGCTCTTTTTTATAGATTACACAATCTAAAAACGATTTAAGTTCCTTCTTTAAAGGTTCCTCTTTCTCTATAGGCAGGCTCTTTTTTATAATGGAGGAGTCCTTTTTTTTATAAAGGTAGGCTTCTTCATTTTTATAATCTAAACAGATATAGGCATCTTTCTGGAATATACGGATCTTCCTTACCGATTCGTCAGAGATCCGTGAAGCGGTAAGATTACAGATACAGCCATTTTTAAAATGGATACGCGCATTAGCGATATCCTCTAGTTCTGTTAAGACATTTACTCCTATCGCCTCTATACTTTTGATTTTAGATTTTACCAATCCTAAAACTATATCTATATCATGTATCATCAAATCCATTACTACACCAATATCCGTAGATCTACCAGTAAAAGTGGTGAGTCTATGAGATTCAATAAAACGCACATCCTTTATAAGTTTTAAAGTAGAGGAGAAGGCAGAATTGAACCTTTCGATATGACCTACCTGTAAAATTAGTTTATTTTTTCTACTCAAATTGATTAAATCATCTGCTTCTTTTAGATTCAGCACAAATGGCTTTTCTACTAAAACATGGATATTGTGGAGTAAGAAATCCTTACTTATCTTATAATGTAGGAAACTCGGTACCGCTACACTTACCGCTTCTACTTTCGAGAAGAGTTCTTTATAAGAAAGGAATCCTTCTATCCCTAAAGTCTTAGAGACCTCCTCCAATTTATTCTTATCTATATCGCATATACCTACAAGTTCTGCGCAGTTTAGTTCCTTATATATCTGTGCATGCCTTCTTCCTAAATACCCTACACCTACTACCCCTACTTTTATCTTTCTCATATTTAAAAATCATAGCAAACCACTCGACAAAAGTCAATTAATATGATATTATAAAAACCAAATGAAAGAATATTTAAGACTCTTAAGATTTCTTAAACCCTATATAGGGGCACTTATTTTAGCCTCTCTATGTATGTTATTTTCTACCCTCTTTGATGGTGTTTCACTTACAATGATTGTTCCTTTAGCAGATAAAGTTCTTACCGATAAAAAGATAATCATTCCTACAAAATTACCTTCAGTTTTAGAAAGATTTATTCAGAATATAAATAATACCCCTGCAAGTATACTTTTAAATACCATGGCTATAGTTGTTTTAGTTCTATTTATCTTTAAAGGAATATTTAATTTTTTGCAAGGTTATCTTATGTCTGATATAGGACAGAGATTGGTGAGGGATATGCGGGCAAAGGTCTATTCTAAAATTCAGAACCTCTCTTTAGAATATTTCAGCCAAAAGCGTAGTGGCGAACTCGTTTCCCGTATCACCAATGATGTAGGACTTTTAGAAAATGCTCTCTCTTATGGCTTAACGGATCTTATATATGAAGGTTCAAAATTACTCCTTTTTACTTTTTTAATTTTTTTTATCCATTTTCGCTTAGCTGTAATTTCTTTAGTTATCTTTCCTTTAGTTAGTTTTCCAATTATACGGATAGGAAAAATATTAAAGAAACTTTCTTACCGTTCTCAGGAGAAGATGGCGGATATCAACTCTTTACTTTATGAGACAATCTCTGGGGCTCGCATCGTTAAATCATTCTGTCGCGAAAATTACGAGATGGAAAGGTTTAATCAACACAACCAGCGATATTATAAGTTGATGATGAAATCTATAAAACGCACTCTTGTTTTAAGTCCTCTTACAGAATTTATCGGAGCTTTAGCAGGGATTTTTGTTTTTCTCCTTGCAGGCAGAGAAGTAATTTTAGGTAAATTATCCTTTGGTGTATTTGGACTCTTCTTAGGTTCTTTACTTTCTTTGATAAGACCATTTAAGAAGTTAAGTCAAGTCCATGCTTTAAACCAAAAAGCGATTGCTGCCAGTAACCGCATATACGAAGTTTTAGATGCCCAACCAAAAGTTTATGACGCAAAAGATGCGGAAGTATTAGGCTCTATAAGAGAATCTATTGTTTTTGAAAATGTTTGGTTCAGCTATAGTGGAGAACCTGTATTAAAAGATATAAATATAACTGTAAAGATAGGAGAGGTAGTAGGGATAGTAGGTTTGTCGGGATCAGGAAAAAGCACTTTAGTAGATATGATCCCTCGATTTTATGACCCCCAGAAAGGTAGGATCCTTATCGATGGGAAGGATATAAAAAAGTTTAAACTTTCCTCTCTAAGAGAAAAGATAGGTATGGTGACTCAGGAGACGATCCTTTTTAATGATACGGTAAAAGCAAACATCGCCTACGGTAAGCTTTCTGCTTCAGATAGGGAGATTGAGGAAGCAGCCAGTAAAGCCAATGCTAAAAATTTTATTGAAAAATTGCCCCAAGGTTATGATACAATAATCGGTGATCGAGGGATAAGGCTCTCTGGTGGTGAAAGACAGAGGATAGCTATTGCGAGAGCAATTCTTAAAGATCCACCTATTGTAATTTTAGATGAAGCTACTTCTCAATTAGATTCAGAGTCAGAGAGGATAGTTCAGGAAGCTTTACAGAGTCTTATGGTAGGCAGAACCGTATTTATAGTTACACATAGGCTTTCTACAGTAAGGGATTGTGATAAAATATTTGTTTTAGATAAAGGAAGAATTGTAGAGGAAGGCAGTCACCAAGAATTGTTAAAGAAGGATGGTTTATATAAGAGACTCTATCAGATCCAAGAGCACCTGATAGAAATTTAATATTGCAAGTTATAGAAAATGTGCTATATTTTTATATAATTTTAAAAGGAGGGAAAACAAAGTGAGTGTAGAACTGATAAGAGAACTTCTTGAGGCAGGAGTTCATTTTGGTCATAAGACCTCACGCTGGAATCCTAAATTTTCTAAATTTATCTTTGGTGAAAGAGCAGGTATCTACATAATAGATTTAGAAAAAACTGTAGATTCTCTTATAAAAGCGAAGAATTTTCTTTTAGAACTTACCTCTAAGGGTGGAACGGTGCTTTTTGTAGGTACAAAGAAGCAGGCACAGGAGATAATAGAAAAAGAAGCGAATCGCTGTGGGATGTATTGGATAAATAACCGTTGGTTAGGTGGATTACTCACTAATTTTTCCACTATAAAGAAAAGTATCTCCAGACTAAAAGAGATAGAAAAAGCCAAAGAGGAAAATATATTTGAAAAAATTACTAAAAAGGAAGTTGCATGTTTAGAAAAGGAGCTTAACAAACTTAAGAGAAATTTTTCAGGGATCATAAATATGGAAAAATTACCTGATTGTGTATTTATTATTGATATCCGTAAAGAAGAAACTGCTTTAAGGGAAGCGCGCAGGTTATCTATACCTGTGGTAGCGATAGTAGATACAGATACAAATCCAGATTTGGTAGATTATCCTATACCAGGTAACGATGATGCGATAAAATCCATACAGCTTATTACTTCTCAGATAGCGGATACGATAATTGAAGGGAGAAAAAGGTTTTTAGAATACCTTTCTCAAGAAGGGGTAGACTTAGAGAAGCTTAAATCTCCTTCTGAAGAAGAGACTGTTTCTGAGGTTAAGTTAGATATAGAAGATATCCCTCACTTATTTAAATTAGAAGAAAATAGAGAAGATAGATACCGTCCTAAGAGACAGTAGAGATGAATCCTGATATAGAATTAATTAAAAAACTCCGTCAGTTAACCTCTGCTAGTATTCAGGATTGTAAAGAGGCTTTAGAAGAAGCAAAAGAAGATATAGATAAAGCGATTGAAATCTTGCGGAGAAAAGGGATGGAGATTGCTCAAGAGAAGAAAGAACGCATCGTGCGGGAGGGAAGGATTGAGGCATATGTGCATTTGGGAAACAAAATTGGTGTTTTGGTGGAGGTTAACTGTGAGACAGATTTTGTTGCCCGTAGTGAAGATTTCTGTCGTTTTACTAAAGATTTAGCTCTACAGATTGCTGCCTCCTCTCCTCTATATATAAATAGAGAAGATGTACCTAAAGAAGAGTTAGAAAAACACAGAGATGATCTTGAAGATTTTTTGAAAAATAACTGTTTGATGGAACAGGTCTTTATAAAAGACCCCAATATAACCATAAAGGATTATCTGGCTACTTTGATAGGTAAAGTAAAAGAAAATATCGTTATTCGGCGATTCGTACGTTATAAATTGGGTGAATAATTGATGAAAAAGCCTGTTTATAAAAGGATAGTACTCAAATTGAGTGGAGAGGCTCTTCAGGGAGAGCAATCTCACGGTATAGATCAAAAATTTTTAAATTCTTTGGCTAAACAGATAAAAGAGATAAAGGATATGGGAGTAGAGGTAGCGATTGTTTTAGGAGGAGGAAATATCTTTAGAGGTTTAGAGAATACTCAAAACAAAGGCTTAGATATGGATCGCTCAGTAGCAGATTATATGGGGATGTTAGCAACGGTAATAAATGGTTTGGCTTTACAGGATGCTTTAGAGAAGTTGGGAGCACCTACACGTGTTATGACTGCGATTGAGATGCAGAGAGTTGCTGAGCCTTATATCCGCCGTAGAGCAATTAGGCATCTGGAAAAAGGCAGAGTGGTAATCTTTGTAGCAGGAACAGGTAATCCCTATTTTACTACTGATACTGCTGCTGCCTTAAGAGCGATGGAGATAAATGCGGATGTGATACTTAAGGCAACTAAAGTAGAGGGAGTATTTAGCAGTGATCCTTTAAAAAATAAACATGCTAAAAAATTTTCCCATTTAAGATATATTGATCTTTTAAAGAAAGGTCTAAAAGTTATGGATGCTACCGCAGTAAGTCTCTGTATGGATAATAAACTCCCTATCATCGTCTTTAGCCTCAACAGACCCGAAAACATTAAACGCGTTATCTTAGGAGAAAAGATCGGAACTTTGGTAAATTAATTTTTTATTCTATAAAGAGAGGTGTAAGTGATATGGCATTAAGGGAGATCCTAGAGGATACAGAAAATAAGATGAAGAAGACAATAGAATCAGTTTTAAGAGAATTTGCAGAGGTAAGAACGGGTAGAGCCCATCCAGGTTTAGTAGAGGGATTACATATAGATTATTATGGCAGTCCAACTTTACTGAAGCAGATCGCCTCTATATCTATTCCTGATGCCCATCTTATTATAATCCAACCTTGGGATCCAAATGTTTTACCAGAGATAGAAAAAGCTATCTTTAAATCAAATTTAGGAGTTGTTCCTTACAATGACGGCAAACTCATCCGATTAACTATCCCTTCCTTATCTAAAGAGAGGAGAGAAGAACTTGCTAAATTAGTAAGAAAGATGGCGGAAGAGGGCAGAGTTTCTTTAAGGACTATCCGGCATAGTGCAAAAGAAGCTATTGAGAAATTAGAAAAAGATAAGGTTATTTCTGAAGATGATAAATTTAGGGGCTTTGATGAACTTCAGAAGTTAATAGATAAATATACTGCTAAAATTGAAGAGATATTAAAGAATAAAGAAAAAGAGATATTTGAATTTTAAGAGCCACTAGCTCAACTGGCAGAGCAACGGCCTTTTAAGCCGTGGGTACCGAGTTCGAGTCTCGGGTGGCTCAAGATAGTTTAGAGAAGCGGACGTGGCGGAATTGGTAGACGCGCAAGGCTTAGGACCTTGTGGCAATAAAATGCCATGGGGGTTCAAATCCCTCCGTCCGCATAATAAGAAGCTGATAAAAATGCGGCGGTAATTCAGTGGTAGAATGTCTGGTTGCCAACCAGAATGTCACGGGTTCAAATCCCGTCCGCCGCTTTTAAAAATTAGATTTAAATAAAAGGAGAGTGGTAAAATGAAGATAATGGATTTTTTATCTAAAAAAGCAATTGTATTAAACATAAAATCTACAAAAAAAGAAGAGGTAATTAAGGAATTGGTAGATGCACTTATTAATGCAGAGGAGATAGAGAAACGGCATCGTAATAAAATTGTAGATGCACTTCTTGCTAGAGAAAAACTTGGTTCTACTGCTATCGGTCAAGGAATAGCTATACCTCATGCTAAATCTGAATATGTGGAAAAGTTAGTAGCTGCTTTAGGAATTTCATCTTCAGGTGTAAATTTTGATGCTTTAGATGAGGAGCCTGTCTATATTATATTTCTCCTTTTAGCACCCCAAGATTCAGCAGGGCCACACCTAAAAGCTTTGGCTTCGATATCTAGGCTCCTTAAGGATAAATACTTCCGAGAGAATTTAAAAGCCTGTAAGGATGAAAAGTCAATAATTAACCTTATCAATCAAGAAGATGAAAAAAAGGTTTAGTTGGTTATTTAAGTGGTTATCTCCAGGATTGGGGATAAAACGTTGGATCGTATTTAGTGGATTTGGTTTATTTTTGATTATTTGGGGAGTAGCCCGTTTCAATTTTGAAGAACTGTTTCTTTTTAAATTTTTAGCTTTGGTTGTTTTTATAACAGGGGTAATAATTATAATTTTAGGAATAAATCGTCTTATACGTTCTTTTATAAAATTGTTCTTACCCACATCAGATAAAGGTTTAACCGAGATAATACTTCAGAAGAGACAACTTATCCGTGGTCCGCGCATTGTAGCGGTAGGAGGCGGAACAGGTCTTTCTGTACTTTTAGAAGGATTAAAAAAATATACCTCTAATATCAGTGCGATCGTTACTGTAGCAGATAGCGGAGGTTCTTCGGGTCGTCTAAGAGAGCAGTTTGATATCCTTCCACCTGGAGATATACGCAACTGTCTTGTAGCTTTAGCTGATGCTCCGGAGTTGATGCGTAAATTATTCCAATTCCGTTTTGATAAAAATTCTGAGTTTGGAGACCATAATTTTGGAAACTTATTTATTACGGTGATGACCCAACTTACAGGTGATTTTGATAAAGCGATTAAGGAATCCAGTAAAGTATTGGCTATTCGAGGCCAAGTCATACCTTCTACTTTAAATAAGGTAGTTTTGGTAGCACGCTATAGAGATGGTTCAACTGTGGAAGGAGAAGCCTCTATACCTAAAAAACATCTTCCTATAGAAAATGTATATCTTAAATCTTTAGATGAAAATAAACTTTCTCCTAACATTGATGCTATAAAAGCTATTGAGCAAGCTCAGATTATTGTTTTAGGGCCGGGTTCACTTTATACTAGCATAATTCCTAATCTTTTAATAGAAGATATAACCAATGCTATAGTTAAATCGGAAGCGATTAAAGTTTATGTCTGTAATATTATGACGCAGTATGGAGAAACTGACAACTATACTGCTGCAGTTCATCTTAAAAAATTAATAGAACATACTCATCCTGAGTTAGTAGAATACTGTATAGTAAACACAGCTCCTATACCCGCACAGATTCTCAAGCGCTACGAAAAAGAAAATTCCTTTCCCGTAGTAGCAGATATAGAGAGGATAAAAGCAATGGGTTATCGCGTAATTGAGGAGGATTTGGTAAAAGTAACTGAATTTGTAAGACATGATGCGGATAAATTAGCACAAATTATCTTAGGTCTAATTGAGGAGACTTAATCCTTAAATGCATAGATAATGCCGAGGGTAAAAAAAATAATTAAAGTTAAAAATAAACAAGGATTACATGCCCGACCCGCAGCTCTGTTTGTACAGATCGCTAATAAATTTGAGTCAGTGATTACAGTAAAGAAAGATAAAGATATAGTTAATGGTAAATCTATTATGGGTATCCTTATGCTCGGTGCTGAAAAGGGAAGTGTTATCCAGATAGAAGCGGACGGTAAAGATGCTTATCAAGCAATAACTGAATTGGAGGCTCTGCTTTTAAAAGATGAATAGGCAAAGTTTGGAATTAAAAGGAATCCCTGCTGCTGAAGGTATTGCTATTGGACCAGCTTATAAGTTGGGGAAAGAAATATTCGATATACCTAAAAAATCCATCTCTGAAGAAGAGATACCTTTGCAGATTCAAATTTTTGAAGAAGCTTTAACTCAGACCCGTAAAGAGATATTAGGACTTCAGCAGATAATTTCTAGAGAGATGGGTAAAGAAACTGCAGATATATTTAATGCCCACCTTCTTGTTTTAGAAGATAGGATGTTTATTGAAGAAGTGATTCAGCGCTTAAAAGAGGAAAAGCTCAATGTAGCTTATATATGTTCAGAGGTTTTAAAAAAATATATAAGTATATTTTCTAAAATAGAGGACGATTATCTTAAAGAAAGGATTGTAGATATAAATGATGTGGGTAAAAGGATCTTAAGGCATTTAACTGGTAGGAGGCATCCTAATTGGGATGATCTAAAAGAAAAAGTAATTGTGGTAGCGCATGATCTTTCTCCATCTGACACAGCGACCATGCATAAGAAGAAAGTTATCGGTTTTGTTACTGATGTAGGAGGAAAGACTTCCCATACAGCAATTATGGCTAAATCCTTAGAGATACCTGCGGTGGTAGGTCTGGAAGATGCTACTGCTAAAATTTCAGATGGAGATATTCTGATAGTAGATGGTAAGAATGGCCTGGTGATAGTTAATCCTGATGAGGATACTCTCAGAAGGTATAGAGAGGAAGAAAAAAATATATTATATTTTACCTCGCGTTTTTTAGCTACGAAGGATTTACCTGCTCAGACTCTCGATGGTAAAATGGTAAAAGTTTCTGCAAATATAGAATTACCCGATGAAATTGATTCAGCTAAGGAACACGGTGCAGAAGGGATCGGTCTTTACCGTACAGAGTTTTTCTATATGAATAGGGATGATCTACCTTCAGAGGAGGAGCATTACCAGGCATACAGATCTGTGGTTGAGAAGATGTATCCTTACGAGGTTATTATACGGACATTAGATTTAGGTGGTGATAAATTTGTTTCTCAATTTAAAGTTCCAAAAGATATGGTTCCTTTCTTAGGATGGAGAGCAATAAGATTCTGTTTAACTAGACCCGATATATTTAAGATACAGCTCCGTGCTATTTTAAAAGCATCTATCCATGGGAAGATAAAGTTAATGTATCCGATGATATCAGGGATTGATGAACTGCGTCGTGCCAATTACATACTGGAGGAATGTAAAGAGGAATTAAAAAAAGAAGGTATTCCTTTTGATGAGAATATAGAGATAGGAGCAATGATTGAACTACCTTCGGCAGCTTTAACCTCTGATCTTTTAGCGGAGGAAGCAGATTTCTTCAGTATTGGTACAAATGACCTAATTCAATACTCATTAGCTGTAGATCGGACAAATGAAAAAGTTGCTTATCTATATGAACCTGCCCATCCTGCAGTTTTGAGGATGATAAAAAATATCATCGAGACCGCTCATAGCAAAGGAATTTGGGTAGGGATGTGTGGAGAGATGGCAGGTGAACTGAAATTTGTACCTCTACTTTTAGGTTTAGGTTTAGATGAGTTTAGCGCCCCCCCTATGGTGATTCCCCAAATAAAATATGCTATACGCTGTCTAAATTTAGAAGAAGCCAAAGCATTTGCTAAAGAAGCTTTAAGATTTAGTAGCGGAAAAGAAGTAGAGGATTTCTGCGAAGATAAGATAAAACAGATTATGAGATGAAAATATTTAGTATCTCTAATATCAAAAAGATAGATAAGCAAAATATGTTAGAAATTTTATTAGATTTTCCTCAGCAATGTAAAGTAGCTATTCAGATAGCTAAAAATTTAGAGGTATTTTCTTTAAAAAAAGATTTTAACAAAATAGTTTTTATAGGTATGGGTGGATCTGCTATTGCAGGAGATTTAATCAGATCTTACCTTTATTCTGAAATTAGGATTCCAATTTTAGTTTTGAGAGAATACGATGTAGCTGGTTTTTTAGATAAAGAGAGTTTAGTATTCGCTTGTAGTTATTCTGGCAACACTGAAGAAACTATCTCTTTTTATCAACAGGCAAAAGAGAAATTTTCTACAATTATAGGGATTTCTTCAGGAGGCAGGCTGAAGGAGTTATGCTTTCAGGATAAAAACTTATTTATTGAGATACCCAAAGGGCTACCTCCACGTTGCGCTTTAGGTTATTTAGGTTTAATACCTTTAAAAATTTTAGAAAAATTAGGTTTAATTACTGATAGAGAAGAACATTATAAAGAACTGATCTTAATATTAGAGGGATTAAAGAGACGTCTTTCTCCAACCACTCCTAAATTACAGAATCCAGCAAAATATATTGCTAGTAAGCTTTACAATAAATTGCCTATTATATATTCTAGTTCTTTACATTTTGATGTTGTAGTAAATAGATTTAGGACACAGTTAAATGAAAATGCTAAAATTTTAGCTTGGTCAAATACCTTTCCTGAGTTGAACCATAACGAGATAGAAGGTTTTAGTTTTAATAACTTAAAGCGCCTATTTAAAAATTTAGTAGTAATATTTTTAAATGATAAGGGCATGCATCCTCAGGTTAAAAAAAGGATCTCTATAACTTCTGATATTATAAAGGATATCGGTATAGATATTCTGGGAGTTTCTTCAGAAGGTAATTTTCTTCTTACAAGGATTTTTTCTTTAATCTATATATTAGATTTTGCCTCTTTTTATCTAGCTTTACTTTATAAGACAGACCCTACTCCTGTAGAAAGGATAGGTTATCTTAAACAGAGACTAAAAGAGTAATATAATGGAGGCTTTAATCCTTGCAGCAGGTTATGCCAAGAGACTTTATCCTTTAACTAAAGATTATCCTAAACCTCTATTAGAAATAGGTAAGCAACCTATAATTGATCATATTGTCCATAAGTTAGAAAATACCGATTCTATAAAAAAGATTTGGGTGATAACTAATAATAAATTTATCTCTTATTTTAGGAAGTGGCTAAGAGAAAGAAATTTTAGAAAATCTATAGAATTAATCAACGATCGAACTTCTTCCTACAAGAAACGCAGGGGTGCTTTAGGTGATATAGATTTTGTAATTGATAAAAAAGGGATAAGAGACGATCTTATTATTGTGGGAGGAGATAATCTTTTTAGTGAGAAATTAGATGGATTCATCTCTTATGTAGATAAAAAAAGAAGATATTTTGTAGTTGGCTTGTATAAGCTTAAAGAAAAAAGAAAAGCTATCCATTACGGAGTAGTTAGAATAGATAAGACAAAAAAGATAGTTGATTTTGAGGAAAAACCGTTGAAACCAAAATCTAACCTTGTATGTATGTGCCTTTACTATTTCCCCAAAGATAAGCTTTTTCTTCTAAAAAAATACCTTAAAGAAGAGAAAAAAAATCTTGATGCTACAGGTCATTTTATAGATTGGCTCTATAGGAGAGAAAAAGTTTACTCTTATAAATTTAGAGGTATTTGGTACGATATTGGAGATCACAATGTATATAAAGAGGCAGGGAAAAGTTTTAAGTATAAGAGGAGGTTATATGGGCATCAATAAAAAATATATCACTTCAGAATCTGTTGCAGAAGGCCATCCTGATAAATTATGTGATCAGATTTCCGATGCAGTTTTAGATGATATTTTAAAGCAAGACCCTTTAGGTAGAGTTGCCTGCGAGACCTATGTTACGATGGGGTTAATTATTGTGGGAGGGGAGATTACTACCTCTGGTTATGTGGATATACATAATCTTGTACGTAATGTTTTGAAAGATATTGGTTATACAGATCATAAATTTGGTCTATGTCATGAAACCTGTGCGATTATAAATACAATCCATAGTCAATCTCCTGATATCGCTCAAGGGGTAAACAGAGGTGGTGCAGGTGATCAAGGCATAATGACAGGTTATGCCTGTAAAGAGACACCACAACTTATGCCCCTTCCCATAATGCTTGCTCATAAACTGGTGATGCGTATGGCGGAGGTAAGAAGGAAAGGTATACTTAAATATTTAGGACCAGATGGAAAGTCTCAGATAACTGTGGAGTACCAAAAAGATAAGCCTAAAAGGATAGATTCGGTAGTTTTAGCTTGTCAGCATACTGAAGAGATTTTAGATGCTACAGGAAGAAATATTACCAAAAAAGCACGCCAGGAAATGATTGAGGTAATTGCCAAACCTGTTTTGAGAGGGTATATCGATAAAGATACTAAATACTTCGTAAATGAGACAGGTAGATTCATTATTGGAGGTCCACAGTCAGATACAGGTATGACGGGAAGGAAAATTATGGTGGATACTTACGGTGGAGTAGTTCCTCCAGGAGGAGGTGCTTTTTCTGGAAAAGATCCTACAAAAGTAGATAGATCTGCTGCCTATATGGCAAGGTACATTGCAAAGAATATTGTGGCTTCTGGTCTGGCAGATAAATGTTTGGTTCAACTTGCCTATGTAATCGGAAGAGCACAGCCTTTGGCGATAATGGTAGATACATTTGGAACAGCTAAGGTTTCTGATGAGAAGTTAGTTAAATTGATAAAGGAAAATTTTGAACTAACTCCTCAGGGAATAATTAAAAGTTTAAACCTTTTAAGACCGATCTATAGAAAAACTGCCTGCTATGGACATTTTGGAAGAGAAGAACCTGAATTTAGTTGGGAGAGATTAGACAAAGTAGCCATTTTAAAGAAAGAGGCAGCACGTATGTGAGTTTTAAAAATCAAAATGCTTAAAGGAGATTTTTATGAATTATGATATTAAAGATATCAGATTAGCTAAGAAAGGTATTTTGAGGATTGAGTGGGCGCGCCAAAATATGCCGGTTTTAAGTCTGATTGGGGAACTTTTTAATAAAGAAAGGCCACTTAGAGGGATAAAGGTCTCTGCCTGTTTACATGTCACCACTGAAACTGCAGTATTAATGGAGGTTTTAAAAAAAGCAGGTGCAGAGATTGTTCTTTGTGCTTCCAATCCACTCTCAACTCAAGATGATGTAGCTGCTAGTTTAGTTAAACATTTGAAGATATCTGTATTTGCTATTAAAGGAGAAAATAAAGAGACTTACTATCAGCATATAAAATCTTGCTTAGAAATTAGACCCCATATCACTATGGATGATGGAGCAGATTTAGTCTCTACATTGCACTTAAAACCTAAATACCAAAACATCTTAACATCTATTATAGGAGGAACAGAAGAGACTACTACCGGAGTAATTAGATTGCGTGCTTTAGCAAACGAAGGAAGATTAAGATATCCTATAATTGCTGTAAATGATGCCTTAACTAAACATCTCTTTGATAACCGCTATGGAACAGGTCAATCTACTATCGATGGTATATTGCGAGCAACAAATAAATTGATCGCAGGTAGTAATTTTTTGATTTGTGGATATGGTTTCTGTGGTAAGGGTTTGGCTTTAAGGGCAAAGGGAATGGGTGCAAATGTAATTATTTCTGAAGTATCTCCAATAAGAGCTTTAGAAGCGGTTATGGATGGATTTTTAGTTATGCCTGTGGCTGAGGCAATAAAGTTGGCTGATATTATTGTCACTGTAACTGGAGATATCGATGTGATAAACAAAAGGCATTTTCTCTCAATGAAAGATGGAGTGATTTTAGCAAATTCTGGACATTTTAATGTAGAAATTGATATACCTTCTTTAGAAAAATTAAGTATAAGAAAAAGAAGGATACGGGATTTTGTAGATGAGTATACTTTAAAGAACCGCAAAAAAATTTATCTTTTAGGAGAAGGCAGGTTAATAAATTTAGTTTCAGCAGAAGGGCACCCTGCACAGGTGATGGATTTAAGTTTTTCTAACCAAGCGCTCTCCGTAGAGTACATCGTTAAAAATTATAAAAAATTAGATAAAAAAGTTTATAAAGTACCTGAAGAGATTGACAGAAAAGTCGCTACTTTCAAATTGCAATCGATGGGGATTAAAATTGATAATTTAACTGAAGAGCAAAAAGATTATCTTTTAAGTTGGAAAGAAGGAACATGAAAAGGATTGCAGTTTTAACTACAGGCGGAGATTCTCCAGGGATGAATGCTGCCATAAGAACAGTGGTGCGTTATGGAATATACAATAAACTGGAGGTCTGGGGTGTTTTTCGTGGTTGGTGGGGCTTGATAAATGAGGAACTAAAAATTTTTGATCACCGTTCAGTTTCAGGAATTGTAAATCAAGGAGGAACCATCCTTAAGACTGCTAGATGCCCAGAGTTTAAAACTGAAGAGGGGATGATGAGGGCATATAATACCTTAAAAAAATATAATATCGATGGAATAATCATAATTGGTGGAGAGGGAAGTTTTACTGCAGGATCCGAATTTTATAAAAGATATAAAGTCCCCTGTATAGGAATATCTGCTAGCATTGATAACGATGTAAATGGAATAGAGATGACTTTTGGAGTAGATACCGCTCTTAATACCGCATTAGATGCTTTAGATAAGATAAGGGATACCGCTACTTCTATGGAAAGAATCTTTGTCGTAGAAGTGATGGGGAAAGAATCGGGTTTTATTGCTTTAAATGTGGCTTTAGCAGGAGGCTGTGAAGAAGTAATTATTCCTGAAAGGAGTTATAACTTTGAAGCAATCTGCCATGATATTGTGGAAGGGAATTTAAGGGGAAAAGTTTCTTGGATTATTGTTGTTGCAGAAGGTGCAGGGAGTGCTGAAGAGATCGCTAAAAAAATTCACGAGATTACCGATTTAGAAACAAGGGCAGTTATCTTAGGTCATATTCAAAGAGGAGGTCGTCCCACTGCCTTAAGTAGAAGACTGGCAATCTTATTTGCTAAAGAAGCGGTTAATTGCTTGTTAGAGGGTCAGACCTGTAAAGCTATAGGATTAACTAGAGGAGAAATTGTAAGGGTCGATTTTGAAACTGCGATTCAGAAGAAGATCTGGGATGTGGAAGGCTTATATAAGATGGTAAAGGTTTTAACTTAATTGCTCTAAAATTAAAAAATAAAACGCGGAGGGTTAAAAGATGGGTAGAAAACCAATCGATTTTGATATTTTAGTAACGGATTTAGTAATAAACGATGATTTAGAGAGAAAGAAAATTTTAGCAAAAAAAATTTTTAGTTTGGTTTATAAAAAAGGGATTTATCCCGCAAGTATCCATCAGTTTTATATGGCAAGGGGAAAAGGCGAATTAAGTGGTTTTACTGTTCCTGCCATAAATTTAAGGAGTCTGACCTATGATTTAGCAAGGGCTATATTTAGGGTAGCAAAGAGAAATAATTCTGGAAGTTTTATTTTTGAAATCGCCAAGTCCGAAATTGGCTACACAGATCAATCTCCCCTTGAATATTCGGCAGTAGTTTTGGCAGCAGCTATGAAAGAAAATTGGCAAGGACCTGTTTTTATCCAAGGGGACCATTTTCAAGTTAATCCTAAAAAATTTAAAGAATCTGCAGAAAAAGAATTAGAGACTTTAAAGTCTTTAATTCAGGAAGCAGTAGAAGCGCATTTTTACAATATCGATATAGATTCTTCTACTTTAGTAGATTTATCTAAAACCGAAGTAAAAAAACAACAGTATCTAAATTACGATGTTTGTGCAAAATTAACACATTTTATCCGAAAGATTCAACCAAAAGGAATTGAGATTTCTGTAGGAGGGGAGATCGGTGAGGTGGGAGGTAAAAATTCTACACCTGAAGAACTGCGTGCATTTATGGAAGGATTTAATGAAAGATTACGCAAAGGAAGAACCGGCTTAAGTAAGATTTCTGTTCAGACCGGAACTACTCACGGAGGAGTGGTTCTACCTGATGGTTCAATTGCTAAAGTTAATATTGATTTCGATACCCTAAAGACTCTTTCTGAAATTGCTCGTAAAGAATTTGGACTGGCAGGATGTGTCCAACATGGAGCTTCCACTTTACCGCAAGAAGCGTTTGGGAAATTTCCTGAAACGGAAACGGCAGAGATACATTTAGCTACAGAATTCCAGAATATGATCTATGAAAGCAAATATTTCCCTTCAGAACTTAAAGAAAAGATGTATAATTGGATCAAAGAGAATTGTTCTGCTGAGAGAAAAGAAGGCGAAACTGAAGAGCAATTTATCTATAAAACAAGAAAAAAAGCATTAGGTCCATTTAAGAAAGAAATTGCAGGGCTACCCAAAGAGATACGCAGTGCAATCGCCTCTGAAATTGAGGCAAAGTTTGAATTCCTTTTTAAACAATTAAATGCTATAAATAATAAAGAATTAGTGGATAGATACGTAATCTTAAAGAGGGTAATCAGTCGTAAACGTAAACAGATAAAACAGATTGCCCAGGATACCGAAGGAGCTGATTAATTTAGCGTTTAGTAGATACCGTAGTAACTCTTGGAGGTCTTACCTCCAATATGGATAAAAGAAGGACCAAATTGATGGTGAAGAAAAAGATATGGGAGAAAATTGTACCTATATCTAAGTCAGATAGAAGCTTTGATATCAAATTCTGGCAGGCGCAAGGTCCGAATTTACGTTTTAGAGTTGCTTTCGATATGCTTAAAGATTTTTATAGACTGAAAGGAAAGAAAATAAATGCTCATACCTTCAGATTACAAAGATCTGTTGAGAATCTTAAAAAAGCATAAGGTTAAATATTTAATTGTAGGTGCATATGCAGTTATATACTATACAGAGCCACGTTATACCAAAGATTTAGATATTTGGATAAGACCTGATTTAAAAAATGCTCAAAGAGTATATGAGGCATTAAAAGAATTCGGCGCTCCCTTAAAAGGTATTACTATTAAAGATTTTACTAATAAAAACCTTTTTTATCAGCTAGGAGTTGTACCGATAAGAGTGGATATAATGATGGGGATAAAAGGTTTAGATTTTGATCTCGCCTGGAGAAATAAGAAGACTACAAATTTTGAGGGAATTAAAGTTAATATTATAGGAATAAATGAACTTATAAGCTCAAAATTAAAACTAAAGCGACCACTTGATCAGGCAGATATTGAAGCTTTAAAATTTAAATTGAAAATAAGTAGAAGAAGATAATTTTGGAAGTTTTACCTTTGATATAGCTAAAAGAAGGAGAAGAAATGATGCGTTCAGATAAAATCAAAAAGGGACTGAAGCGACTTCCGCATCGGGCATTGCTTTATGCTACTGGACTTTCCAGAAAAGATTTTGATAAACCTTTTATTGGAATAGCAACTTCTTTTACAGATTTAATTCCAGGTCATATCGGTATGCGGGATTTAGAAAGATTTATTGAAAGGGGAATCTGCTCTGGAGGTGGGGTTCCATTTCTATTTGGGATTCCGGGAATCTGCGATGGTCTAGCCATGGGACATTTAGGGATGTGTTATCCTTTAGCTTTGAGGGAATTAGTTGCAGATGCAATTGAAGCGGTGGTTTGTGCGCATCAATTAGATGGTATTGTATGTTTAACTAATTGCGACAAAATTACCCCAGGAATGCTTATGGGAATAGTGCGCCTTAATATCCCTGCAATTGTAGTTACCGCAGGTCCTATGCTTTCAGGAAGATACAAAATGCGGAAACTTGCCTTTGTTCACGATACATTTGAAGCTTTAGCAAGGGCTAAAAAAGGAGAAATTTCTAAAGAAGATTTATCTTGTCTTGAAGAGGAAGCCTGTCCTGGTGCTGGTTCTTGTCAAGGACTTTACACCGCAAATACCATGGCTTGTTTAACGGAGGCGATGGGATTAAGTCTTGTAGGTTGTGCTACTGCATTAGCAATTTCTGCTAAGAAGCGTCGGATCGCTCAAGCTTCAGGGGAGAGGATTGTAGAATTGGTAAGGAGAAATATTAAACCTTTAGATATCATCAATGAAAAATCATTAGAGAATGCAATTGTTATAGATATGGCTTTAGGAGGCTCAACCAATACAGTTCTACATCTTATGGCTATAGCAAATGAAGCAAAGATAGATTTGAAGCTTAAAACATTCGATAAGATTAGCCGAAATACTCCCCACATTACAAATCTGGAACCAGCAGGTCCTTATTTTATGGAAGACTTAGAATATGCAGGAGGAATTCCTGCAATAATGAAGAGATTAAAAGATAAACTCCATAATTGTTTTACTTTAAGTGGAAAAAGAATCTATGATATCGCTGATTCTGCAGAGATCTTTGACGAGGAAGTAATTCGACCTTTAAATAAAGTCTACCATAAAGAAGGAGGCATTGCAGTTTTATTTGGAAATTTAGCTCCTGATGGATGTGTAGTAAAGCAGACGGCGGTAAGTCAAAAGATGTTAAAATTTATAGGTAAAGCCCATGTTTTTAATTCTGAAGAGGAAGCAATGAAAGCGATTTTAGGAAATAGAATAAATAAAGGTACCTGTATTGTAATTCGCTATGAGGGTCCTTCCGGAGGTCCGGGGATGCGCGAGATGCTAGCACCGACTTCGGCAATCGTGGGTTTAGGTTTAGCAGAGGATGTAGCTTTAATTACTGATGGAAGATTCTCTGGGGGGACAAAAGGTCCCTGCATCGGTCATGTTTCACCTGAGGCAAGTAAAGGTGGTCCGATTGCTATTTTAAAAGATGGTGATATAATAGAGATAAATATACCAAAAAGAAAATTGGAAGTAAAATTAAGTAAAGAAGAGATACAGAAAAGACTTAAGAATTGGAAACCTTTTCCTCCAAAGGTTAAAACTGGTTATCTTGCCAGATATTCAAAACTGGTTAGTTCTGCAGATAAAGGAGCAATACTATTATGACAGGAGCACAGATTTTAATTGAATGTTTGAAACGTGAAGGTGTAGAGGTTATATTTGGTTATCCTGGGGGAGCGGTTCTACCTATATTTGATCAACTTTATGATTCTTCCATCAGGTTCATTTTAACCCGTCATGAACAGGCAGCAGCACATGCCGCTGATGGGTATGCAAGAGCAACAGGAAAGGTAGGGGTTTGTATTGCTACTTCAGGTCCAGGAGCTACAAATTTAACCACGGGTATCGCTACTGCCTATATGGATTCTATACCTATAGTAGCAATTACAGGCCAGGTAAAGACACATCTAATCGGAAACGATGCTTTTCAGGAAGCAGATGTAACAGGGATTACTCGACCAATAACAAAATATAATTATTTAGTAAAAAAGACTGAGGATTTAGCTAGGGTTGTGCGTGAGGCATTTTATATAGCTTCTACAGGAAGACCTGGTCCGGTTTTAATTGATATTCCTGTAGATATTCAACAGAAAGATGTAGAGTTTATCTGGCCAGAAAAAGTGGAAATTCGTGGATATAAACCTACCTATTTTGGTCATCCTGGGCAAATTAAAAAAGCAATCAAACTTATTCTGCAAGCAAAAAAACCGCTTCTTTTTGTGGGTGGGGGGGTAATTACTTCAGGCGCATCAGAATCTTTAAGAGAATTAGCAGAGAAGCTAAATATCCCTGTGACCACGACTTTGATGGGTTTGGGCAGTTTTCGATCTTCGCATCCTCTATCTCTGGGAATGTTAGGAATGCATGGAACAGTTTATGCGAATTTAGCGGTTCAAAATGCTGACCTTATTATTGCTGTTGGTGCGCGCTTTGATGATCGGGTAACTGGCAGGATCGATGCTTTCGCTCCTTATGCAAAGATTATCCATATCGATATAGATCCCTCATCTATCAGTAAAAATGTCAAAGTAGATGTCCCTATCGTAGGAGATGCTAAGAATGTTTTAAGCCAACTTTTAGAGGAGTTAGAAGATGTAAAAGAATTACCTAACATAAAAGCATGGCTTGAACAGATTCATGAATGGAAGAGAAAACATCCTTTAAGATATAGGGATGATTCAAAAATTATCAAGCCTCAATATGTAGTTGAACAAATTTATGAATTAACGCGGGGAGAAGCAATCATTGCTACTGAGGTAGGACAGAATCAGATGTGGGCAGCACAGTGGTATAAATTTAACCATCCGAGGAGATTTCTGTCTTCAGGAGGTTTAGGAACAATGGGATATGGTTTTCCTGCTGCAATGGGTGCAAAAGTAGGTTGCCCTGAAAGAATAGTTTTTGATATCGCAGGTGACGGTTCCATTCAGATGAATATCCAAGAATTGGCTACTTGTGTTTGCAATAAAATATATGTAAAAGTTGCTATTTTAAATAATGGTTATTTGGGAATGGTTAGACAATGGCAAGAGTTATTTTATAAGAAGCGTTACTCTTATACCTGTCTATACAATCCCGATTTTGTAAAATTGGCGCAAAGTTACGGTGCTGTAGGAATTAGAGTTACAAAAAAAGAAGAGGTAACTTCAGCGATAAAAAAAGCTCTGGAGATAGATAATGTAGTTTTTATTGATTTTCATATCGAACCAGAAGAGAATGTCTATCCTATGGTTCCTGCAGGTGAGGCAATTGACCGTATGATTGGAGGGATGGCTTAGTTTAATTTATAGTTAATAGTCCAGAGTTTTTAAATCTACAAATTACGAACTTTAAACTATGAACTGATATGAAACATACAATTTCTGTTTTAGTGGAAAATAAACCCGGGGTTTTAGCAAAGATTTCTGGTTTATTTAGTGCACGCGGTTTTAATATCGATTCTTTAGCAGTAGGGGAGACCGAAGATCCCACAGTTTCTCGTATGACTATTGTTGTAGATGCCCCAGATGAGAGAGTTTTAGAACAGATTATTAAGCAACTGCGCAAACTCATCGATACTATTTCAGTAGTGGATCTGACTAAAAAAGAATTTATCCATCGGGAACTGGCACTTATAAAGATAAATTATACTAAAGAGAACAAATCTAAAGTGAATAATCTTCTACATAAATTTAAGGCTGAGCTTATGGAAACAGAAAAAGATACAGCAATTTTAGAGATCTGTGCAGAGTCAGAAAAGGTGAAAGAATTTTTACAAGAGGTAAAACAATTCGGGATAAAGGAACTGATGCGCACAGGTAGGGTTGCGATGGCAAAGTAGTTAGCAGTTTAGAGAAGAAAGGAGCTGAAGATATGGCAAAGATATACTATGATCAGGATGCGGATTTAGAGATTTTGAAGGATAAGACTATTGCCATTATTGGTTATGGAATTCAAGGAAGAGGACAGGCTTTATGTTTAAGGGATTCCGGATGTCGGGTAGTAGTAGCAGAATTATCTGGAACAGCTAACTTTGAAACTGCCAAAAAAGATGGTTTTGTTCCTGTTTCAGCAAAAGAAGCAGCGGAGGCAGCTGATATTATTCAAATTTTAACTCAAGACCATCTTCAGGCAAAAGTTTATAAAGAAGATATCAGACCTGCATTGAAAAAAGGAAAAGCTTTATGTTTTTCTCATGGGTTTAACATCCGTTTTAAACAGATAAAACCACCAAAGAATATTGATGTCTTTATGGTCGCTCCTAAAGGACCAGGTGCTTTGGTAAGAAAGATGTACGAAGAAGGGAAAGGTGTTCCTTCGCTGGTGGCAGTATTTCAGGATGCAACTGGTGAAGCATTAAAGCTAGCTTTAGCTTATGCTAAAGCAATCGGTGCAACAAAAGCAGGGGTAATCCAGACTACTTTTGAAGAAGAAACTGAAACGGATCTATTTGGAGAACAGGCAGTTTTATGTGGAGGAGTAACCGAACTTATAAAAGCAGGTTTTGATACACTGGTGGAGGCAGGCTATCAACCTGAAATTGCCTATTTTGAGGTTTTACATGAATTGAAACTTATCACTGATCTGATTCAGGAGTTTGGTATCTCTGGTATGCGTAGGCGTGTTTCTAATACTGCCTGTTATGGAGATTTGACCAGAGGGCCTAAAGTGATTGATCAAAAGGTACGCAAAACAATGAAAAAAATTCTTAAAGATATAAAATCTGGTAAATTTGCTCGGGAGTGGATTAAGGAAAATGAATTAGGCAGGCCAAATTTTAATCGCCTGTTACAGGAAGCAGATAATCACCCTATTGAGGAGGTAGGGAAAAAATTAAGAGAGATGATGCCCTGGATGCATAAGTAGTTAAATTTGATTCAAAAGATGGATAAAATTATTATTTTTGATACAACCTTAAGAGACGGTGAACAGGCACCAGGAGCAAGTTTAATTTCAGAACAGAAATTAGAGATTGCGCGTCAACTGGAGAGTTTAGGTGTAGATATAATTGAGGC
>JAMWCN010000043.1 GCA_023819505.1 Candidatus Omnitrophota bacterium
CAGCACAACGCAAACGCCCCCGCCGTTTTAGGCGTTGGGTTGGGAGTTTAAAATAAATTCTTTTTACATAAGGGGCAAAATTTATAATCTTTTATATCTGTATCTAATAAAGAATTAGAAAAATGCATCACACATTTGGGATTAGCACAGTGAGATAACCCAAAGAGATGACCTAATTCATGGACTGCCTCCTTCAATACCCTTTGATAAAAAATTTTATCATCCTTAGCTAAACCATAAAACTCTTGTCTAAGTCTGGTTATAGAGATCAGAGCAATCCTTTCCTGAAGACGGGCTTCTCCAAAGATAAAATTTAAACTTTCTGTATAAAGATCCACATCTAAAATTGCTAAGATCAGTCCTTCTCTAAGAGGATAAATTTTCTTTAATTTATCTATAAGGGTGCCTGCGTGGAATTGTTTCCTTTCAGGATTATAAGAAAAGCTAAGCTCTAAATCGTATCTCTTCAATTCTATATCTAAACTTTTAGGAGAAAAAACTTCACCTAAAGCTTCGATCAAATAGAAGAAAGGCTCTTCTTTTAAATTTACAGTTAAGATTAAAATGGAATCCTTCTTATTAATTTTAAAAGCCATCAAAAATATACAGAGGATAATTAATAAATTTAAAAGGTAGTATCTTTTCTGTCTAAACACTTAAAAGATCAAAGTTTTTCTTAACAATACCATCCTCCATAGAGATCTAATCAAAACGGTAAAGATGAAAACTACGTGCGATCTTAAAAGTTTTTTCATATTCCTCAGGTGTAATCCTCCTATTTATTTCTGGATACTTATAAGCTTCACCGTAAGGTCGGTACTGTGCCATAATATTAATATATGTATCTTGGGATATCTCTTTAGCAATAAATTCCATAATCTCTTCTGTACCCGCTAAATCTTCAGGCATAACCAGATGTCTTATCAACAAACCTCGCTGGGCAATTCCGTCAATTATCTTTAAATCTCCTACCTGTTGATGCATCTTCTTTAAGATTTTTTTTAGATTCTCGAAATAATTAGGCGCATTACAGAATTTTTCCGATACCTGTACAGAAGAAAATTTAGCATCAGGCATATAGATATCGATAACACCATCCAAAATATCGATTACTTCTTCAGACTCATATCCACCGCAGTTATAAACCAGAGGAAGAGTCAATCCTTCTCTGATAGCGATCTCTAAAGCCTCTAAGATCTGAGGAACAAAATGGGTAGGAGTAACAAAATTTATATTGTGGCAACCTTGTTTCTGTAAATCTAGCATCATCTCTGCTAGCTCCTCTTTACTTACAGAAAAACCTTGCCCCTGATGGCTTATCTCATAGTTCTGACAGAACACACATCTTAAATTACAATGGGAGAAAAAAATTGTACCTGAACCAAACTTACCCACAAGACAAGACTCCTCACCAAAATGGGCAAAGTAACTGGAAACTACTGCCTCCTTTCCTGCCCTACAGAATCCTCTTTCATCTCTTAAACGGTTAACTTTACATCTACGTGGACAAAGATTACAGGAGGAAAGCATCTGATTTAAAATTTTAATCTTTTCTTTAAGTTTAGAATTCTTATATGTTGAAATGTAGATGGGTTGCATTCCCAAAATTAATTTTTATTTATCTATTATATGAATTATTCCAATATCCTTATCCTTAGATAGTTCCTCACTGATAAAACGGCGATGACATCTAAAAGGAAATTTTTCTGCGCAGATAATACAGATATTTTCTTTCTTAGAGAGCTCCTTTAAAATCTCTATTGCCCTTTTAAAGTCAGAAGTTTTGGTATATTTTTCATAACCTTCTTGGCGATAACCACCGAGCTTATCTCCTAAATAGAAGTATTTTATATTCTCTTCTGATAAATAATCCTTCAGTTTCTCTCTTTTGAAATGTTCAAATCTTGAAGTAGGGAATCTTCTTACATCTACTATTAATTTTATAGAATAATTTTTTAATATCTCTAAAAATTCTTCCAGAGAACGATTACTCGTACCTAAAGTATAGATGATTCTATTATCTTTAATCAAAACTTTTTATTTTCTTTAAATACTTAAATTTTCTCTTTGCTTTTTTAAATTCTAAAATTAATTCTTCATAACGCCTATCTTTACGGATATAATCTAAGTGAGGGTCTTTTTCCATAAAACGGAAATCTTTAAAACCTAACTTTAAAGCTTTCCTCAAGGCTTTTAGAGATAAATCTTTTTTCTTCAAAAGTGAATAATCACAGGCAAGGTTATAATAAACTACAGGGTCGTCTGTTTTTATTTTAGTTAACTTTTTATCTATAAAGAGCGCTTTTTTATATAGACCTTTCTTTGTATAGATATCAGCTAAAATAAAAAGAACCTGTAAAAAATTTGGGTTCTTTTTTAAGATACCTTCGTAAAAAGAGATCTCAAAATCAAGCTCATCAGGTTTCATTTTAAAGCTCCTCCCAAAGAAAGAGTTGTTTTTCCTCTCTTAAAGAAAGAAACATTTTTTTCTTTGAAGGATAAAATTTTCCATTTAAAGTGATAAAATCCCTTGCCCTTTTTATTACTGTGCCTGTATTTCTTAAATCTTCCAAATTAGAGATCCTCTTTTGTCTTCTTAAATTAACGATCCTTTCACAACTAATCCTACCTATACCTGGAACACGCAAGAGTTCTTCTTTGGAAGCTGAATTTATCTCTAAAGGGAAAAAATCCAAATGTGTCTTTGCCCAAGCAAGTTTAGGATCGCATCCTTGAGAGAGGTTTCCTCTATCATCAAAAACCAACTCTTCTAATCTAAATCCATACCTACGTAAAAGAAAATCTGCCTGATATAGACGCA
This sequence comes from Candidatus Omnitrophota bacterium, assembly GCA_023819505.1. Lineage (GTDB taxonomy): Bacteria > Omnitrophota > Gorgyraeia > Gygaellales > JAMWCP01 > JAMWCN01. Next base: position 2,822 of record JAMWCN010000043.1, read on the forward strand.
TTTCCCTTATCGGCGAGCAGGGAGGTTTTGATTCTAAAGGTGTATCCTTTACAGGGACAAAACCACTATAATAGACCCTATCTAAAGAAAATTTACTGTAGAGGTTGGTCGACACAGAAAGTATTTCTTTATCGGTTTCACCTGCCGCTCCTACTACCAACTGGGTAGTTATTCCTGCCTTCAATGGCCTTTCTCTGTTTAGGCAAGAGAGCTTTTCCAATCCTTTTAGAAGTTGATCTTTAAAATTTTTATCCGGACTTAATTTAGAAAGGTATCTTTCACTGGGAGCCTCCAAGTTTAAAGAAAGCCTATCAGAAAGAACCGCTATCTTTTTAATCAAATAATCATCCACTCCAGGTAAGATTACCGTATGGATGTAGCCTTGGAAATCTGCTTTTCTGATAATTCTTAAAGTAATATACATATTCTCCTGGGCAATATTTGGGTCAGGGTATATGGCGCTGGAAAGAAAAAGTCCATCAACGAACTTTTTTTTATAAAAATGTAAAAATAATTTTGCCAACTCAAGGGGAGAAAAACTTAGACGTAGACAATCCCTTGCTCTTCGGTTAGCACAATAAAAGCAATTATGCCTACAAAGATTTGTCTGTAATACTTTAAAAAGATTGACGCATCTTCCTTTAAATCCTACCGCTGGATAAATAAAAGGTGCATCTTTTAAATAAGGTCTTAAACCAAAAAAACGCGAAAGGCCTGTAACATCAAAACGAGAAAGCCTACCTAAATTCTCTAATTTTTTTTCTAAAATCATTCTCTATCTAAAATAAAATTTTATCCTCAGGTTTTAAAGAAACTTTTTTGTCTCCTACACTTTTACCACAACCTAAACATATATACTCATAAAGATAGCCATCAGGAAGCACTAAAAGTAATCTCTCTTTAACTGGCATAGAGACCCCACAGTTATCACAGAAGAGATGCGTGGCAGAAAAATTTTTATACTGTTCCATCTTTAGTTAATTTATGTGCAAAACGTAATGGTTCAGGGATTCGGTATCTAGAAGTTAAATTAAAGACGATCTCTTTTGATTTTTTTAAATCTATCTTATATCCGGGTGAAATAAATATTGGTTTTACTTTACTACGACTGCAAAGAGCAATACCTAAAATTTCTCTGGTAGCCTCATCATAAATGTAGGAGAAATTACCTCTTTTATACGCAACCGGATTAAACTTTCCAAAGAGTAAACTCTTTGCACAACCAATGGTGGGTAGATCTAAGATTATTCCCATATGGGTTGCGATCCCTAATCTACGTGGATGCAAAATTCCTTGCCCATCGAATAAAATTAAATCTGGAATATTTTTTACTTTTTTGAATGCTTCCAAAATTACAGGTCCTTCACGAAAACTCAAAAAACTAGGAATATAGGGAAAACTTATTTTCTTATAAGCATTTTTTATTTCTATAAGTGAGAGTGTAGGGTAACTAAAAATACATACTACTGCTTTTGCGCTATCTTTAAAATATCCTACATCTACCGCAGCGATCTTTCTTGGATTTAAAGATTTATTCTCCAAAACGACCATTTTTTTAAGTTGCTCCTGAATCCTTATTGCCTCAGTTATATCCACATCCCAAGGATGAATTTTTTTATATTCCATCTTAAAGATAACCTAACTCCTTTAAAGTCAAAGGGTCTTTTTTCCAATTTGGGTCTACCTTAACATAAGTCTCCAAAAATACTTTTTTTTCTAAAAGCTCTTCTATATCCTGCCTTGCTTTATGACCAACCTCTTTTAAGATAGAACCATCTTTACCAATTACAATTGCCTTCTGAGAATCCCTCTCTACCAAAATCACCGCTCTAATATAAAAATTGTTTTTGCGCTCCTGCAGTTCCTCTACATACACTGCGATAGAATGAGGAAGTTCTTGTTTCATTAATAAAAATAATTTTTCTCTAATTATATCTGCGATGGATAACTTCTGAGGAAAATCTGAAAGCATATCTTCTGGATAGAGCAAGGGTCCTTTAGGGAGATACTCAAAGATAGTATCGATGAGTTTATCTACATTTATTCCTCTTAGAGCAGATAAGGGCATAAGGATAAGTTCAGAAGTCATCTCCTGAACTTTTCTCTGTTTTGTTTCTTCCCAAATCTTTATATAGTTATCTAAAAATATAGGTCTTAGATCTATCTTATTTAAACCTAATATTATAGGGACCTTTAATCTCTTTAATTTATCTATCAAAAGATTCTCCTCTTTACCCGGTGGGCGGGTAGTATCAACTAGATGGATAACCAAATCCATACCTTCTAAAGCAAGGTCGATTTCCTTTATAAGAATCTTACCTAAGAGGTATTTAGTTATATGCATACCTGGTGTATCAACAAAAATGATCTGTCCTCTCTGATCATTAAATATACCACGGATACGATTGCGTGTCGTCTGAGGAACATCTGAGACAATTGCAAGTTTTTCTCCTAAGATGGTATTAAGAAGGGTTGACTTACCTGTATTTGGTCTACCTACAATTGTAACTATTCCACATTTTTTCTGCATAATCAAAGAGAAACTTTATCCTCTGGTAAATAAGGAGCTTTTATAAAGATAGCTTCTATCTCCTCTTCACAGAAGAGATCGTGTTTTTCCTTTGGTTCAATTCTGAAGGCATCCCCTGCTTTTATAGGGATAGTTTTATCTTCAATTAAAATCTTTCCTTTTCCTTTCAAAAAGTAGAAAAATTCTTCTACTTCGTTGTGGAGATGGAGTCCCAAATTATGGTTATTTTTTAAAACGAGGATTCCCCATTCTATATGTGGACCTCGGAAAAGATATTTTGGGCCATAATCTTGAAAACGAAAACTTTTTTGACTCTCATTTACATATTCCATAAAGAACCTCCTTCCCAGGCACACTCTAAAATTCTTTTTAAATCTTTAGAACACACTCTGATAGGATTTGCTTTTAAAGAACCTGAAGGTAAACTATCCTTTATGATTTTGAGGAAATCTTTTTTCTTTACTCCCAAACTTTTTAAATTTTGGGGAAATTTAAGTTCCCTTAAAAAATACCTTATCTTTTTTATCGCCTCTAAAGATGCCTGCTGTGGGCTAAAACTTTTAACATTTAAATTTAAAGCAATAGCTACTTCTTTATATTTTTCTGCCACTGCTTTAAGGTTAAATTCCATCGCGTAGGGAAGAAGTAAACCGCAGATTAAACCATGGGGAAGTTTATAAATTACCCCTAAAGGATGAGCTAATCCATGAACGACACCCATACGTGCATTAAATAAAGCTATACCTGAAAGCAAAGAACCGTAAAGCATATTCTCTCTTAAAGAAAGATCTTCTCCATTTTTATATACTCCAATTATACTTCTACCGATGATCTTAATCGCCTCTATTGCTAAAGCATCAGTAAAATGGTTTGCTCCTTTCGAGACATAAGATTCTATTGCCTGAGAGAGTGCATCCATACCTGAATAAGCGGTTAATTTAGGAGGTAAAGTTAAGGTAAGAGTTGGATCCAGAATTGCCAATTTTGCAAATAGATAAAAAGAACGCAAACTCATCTTTATTTTTCTCTTTCTATCTATCAAAACTGCATTGGGAGTAACCTCTGCACCACTGCCTGCGGTGGTAGGGATAGCCACAAAAGGAATTCCTTCTTTTTCTATCTTTCTTTTCTCCAATAAGTAATCTAATGTTCTTCCTTTTTTATTAAGTAATCCTGCAGTTGCTTTAGCACAATCAAGAACACTTCCTCCCCCTAAGCCTATCACCAAATCAACTTTTTTAAAAGAGAGCCTCCTTGCTTCATCTACATCCTCCACAGTTGGCTCAAAGTTTATTTTATTAAAATGGATGATTTTAAAACCAGAAAGATTCTCTTTAATTTTATCTAAAATACCGTTCTCCTGCATCGATTTCTTACCTGTAATAATCAAAACCCTTCTACCAAAAGCAGATATTAGTTCTTTTATCTTATCTAAAGTATCTCTACCAAATACAATTTTAGTAGGAACAAAGAAGCTATGCATTTTCATTTTTGATTTTTAAAAAAATCTTTAGTTAAATTGAATACTACTGGGCTTAATAAGAAAATAGCTAAAAGATTAGGAATAGCCATCAGAGCATTTAAAGTATCTGCCACTGACCAGACTAATTCTAAAGTGCCTTTTACTCCTAAAAGGATAAAAGGAAGCCACAAGAGCCGATAAAAAATCCTTGCCTTATGACCAAATAGATAGGCACAGCAGGTCTCCCCATAAAATCCCCAGGCTAAGATAGTATCATAAGCAGTCAAAATCATACTAAAAACCACCAAAAAATTTCCTAAATTTTTTCCCCAGAATGATTGAAATGCTAAGCAGGTAAGTTGGGCGCCAGTTTTTCCTGAAGTCCAACTGCCTGTAATAATAATTACTAAGGCAGTAACAGAGCAGATAATAATTGTATCTATAAAGACCTCAAATATCCCCCACAACCCCTGTCTTACAGGATGATCTGTCTTGGCAGTTGCATGAGCAATGGGGGCAGAACCAAGACCTGCCTCATTACTAAAAACTCCTCGCGCAAATCCCCAGCGCATAGCCTCTTTAACTTTTGCACCTAGAAATCCTCCATAGGCAGCAAGAGGACTAAATGCAGAATTTAAAATTAAAATTATAACTTGTGGCAATTTTTCTACATTTACCAAAATGATGATTAAACCCGCTAAAAAATATAAACCACACATAAAAGGAACACAGAAGCTGGCAACCTGAGCAATCCTTTTTAACCCACCTAAAGTAACCAAACCCACTGCTAACAGAAGGATTATTCCTGTAATAATTTTTGGAATCCCAAATTCTTCCATCCCAATTGCCACGGAATTTGCCTGGGTCATATTGCCAATTCCAAAAGCAGCTAAAGCTCCTAAAGAAGCAAAAATAACCGCAAGGAATCTAAATTTTCTTCCCAAACCCCTACGGATATACACCATCGGCCCTCCTAAAAATGGTCCGCGGATCTGACGCATCCGATATTTTATGCCTAAAACAACTTCAGAAAATTTTGTGGCCATTCCCAAAAACCCCGAAATCCACATCCAGAATATTGCTCCTGGACCACCTAAAGAAATTGCTGTAGCCACTCCTGCGATATTACCTACACCTACAGTTCCTGCTAAAGCAATACTTAAAGCCTGAAATGGAGTTATATCTCCTTCCAAATCCTTTCTCTTCTTTCTTATAATTGTCTCTTTAAAGATAAAAGGTAATTTTATAATCTGGATAAACCTTGTCCCTAAGCTGATATAAATACCTATTCCCAAAATAGCTACAATCAAAAAATGTTCCCAGAGAAAATTACCTACTATAGTATTTAATTTAAAAAGAAAGTTAAGCATCTCTATTTTATTTTACTTCAAATAAAATATTTAGGCAATTATTTAACAAATGATAATTTTAAAAACTAACAATAGAAAATAAGAAATTAAAAATATATTTTTATTCGTATCCGTATCTTTTAATAAACCAATTTTTTACTATCTGGACAGTGAATAGGTAAGTAGCTACTATTAAAATTAAATTAAAAAAATACAAAGCAGGAGGCAGGTCAAATCCAAAGTATCTACCCAAAGGAGTAAAAGGGATTAAAATTCCTATAGTAACGATATAAATAGAGGTAAAGAGAAGGAATTGAGCAGGTCTACTTTCTAAAAATGGAACTTTGCCGGTACGGATAATATGGATTACCAATGTCTGAGTGCATAAGGATTCCCAGAACCAACCTGTACGAAATACAGATTCGGAAGCATGGAATAGAAAAAGAAGTATCCCAAAGGTAATAAAATCAAAAAGAGAACTTACCGGACCTAAAAACAGCATAAATTTTTTTATGTAGTTAACGTTCCAAGGTCTACATCTAAGTAAATATTCCCTATCAACATCATCGGAAGG
>JAMWCN010000044.1 GCA_023819505.1 Candidatus Omnitrophota bacterium
CATAAGATAACTCTAAATTTTTAAATATCCAATTCCACTGCTTTGCGTGGGTTTCAAATTGATGTTGATAAATCTTATTAGTAAAATTTTTAGCTATCTCCAAAGTATTATCCGAACTAAAAGAATCCACTATCACTATCTCACCTGCCCAATCGTATATACTTTTAATACATCTTAAAATATTTCTTTCTTCATTATAAGTTAATATAATTACAGATAAGGGAAGTTTATCAGATGTCATAGATTAATTTTTAATCAGAGATTTATATATATCTATTAAATTAGGGATTATCTTATCGATATTAAATTTCTCTTGAACCAAGATTTTTGAATTTTCTTTAATCCTTAAAAAAATTTTATCATCTTCTAAAGCTTTCTTTAAACCTTCATATAAACTGGATACTTCTGGTTTTATTACTATTCCTGCTTCTCTATCTTTAATATCTGAACTTATATTTACTTTATCAGAAATAACAACGGGTAAACCACAAGCCATTGCCTCTACGATTGCCAAACCAAAGTTTTCACTATAAGAGGGTAGAACAAAAATATCGCTGTCTCTTAAGACAGATAGCTTATCCTCACCTAAAAGCATACCCGTAAAGATAACTCTATCTAAAATATTTCTTTTCTTAATTAATCTTTTAACTATTTTACTGTATCCTTCATCATCTGGGCCAGCGATAACCAAATATAAATCATCTCTTACCATACATAACCGATAAAATGCCTCTACCAAGATATCCAATCCTTTCTTAAAGCTAATTCTACCTAAAAAAAGAATGATTTTTTTACCTTCTAATTCAGGGTAATGCTGACGAAAACTTCCATATGCAGGAAGAGATGTAAATCTTTCTAAATCTATTCCTAAAGGAAGAACAAATGAATTAAATTTTATACCTGTCTTTAAAGCAAGTCTTCTTTCTTCTTCACTAGTAAAATGGATATAACTGGCAGATTTTAAATTTCTTCTTTCTATTAAATTTAAATATAATACTTTTCTTATACGATGTCTTTTTAAAAGAAAAGGGTCTAACTGCCCAAGAGGTCTGATTATATAAGGCAGATTAAACCTTTGGGCATAATAAGAAGAAACTAAACTAGGAAACTGAAATAAAGAATGGATATGAATTATCTCAAAATTTTTTATTGTCTTCTTTATATTCTTAAAAAATAAATAAGAAAACTTATAATGTTTTAAAAAAGAAACTGGAAAATAAAAAATCTTAATTCCATCTAAATTAAATTCTCTATCTAAAGAAACATCTAATTTTTTGTTTATATCGGCATTGGTGGTAAATATAGTTACATCCTGGCCATATTTTACTAAACCTTTACATATATCTAAAACTGCCTGGGTAGGACCTCCAAATCCATAGGCTAAAGCAGGAATAACATGCAGGATTTTCATTGTAAATATCTATTCAACCATCTTTTTAAAACATATAAGGCCCAGGGTCTCTGCCAAGAGAGCTTTCCATTTAGAAATGCCTTCCAGATGTGAACGATTTCGGAATTGTTGAGGAGATTATCTACAAAACTATATTTTTCAAAAAAAATCTCTTCTATCTTATCTTTTAATTTATATTTCATCCAAATTTCAAATGGGAAAACAAATCCCTTTTTTGGTCTAAGATATACTTCTTTAGGTAGAGGTTTGTCTAAGCTTTTAATTAAAAGTATCTTAGATATTTTTCTATCTATTTTAAATTTTGCAGGTATTCTTAGAATAAATTCCACTAACTTATAGTCTAAATAAGGAACTCTCACTTCTACTGAGTGTGCCATACTCATAAAATCTGTGTCTCTTAAGAGAATATTTAACATATAATTGGTAATCTCTAAATAGGATATCTGGTTTATAGGATCTAATTTTTTAAGTTTATCAAAAGAGATATTTTTTTCTTCTTTATCTAATCTTTTGAGATTTAAAATTCTCTTAATTTGTTCCTCTGTAAAAAGTTGGCGCATCCAAAAATAGGGATGGGGTTTTTCATACTTAATTAAATCTAATAACTTTTGTGAAATTACATTTTGGAGTAAAAAAAATCTAAATAAACTAACAGGTAACTTCTTTATCAAATCCGGTGTAATTTTTAAAAATTTATCTATATATAAGAGTTTATAAACTCTTTTAAATGTGGAGTAGCCACAGAAAAGCTCATCACCACCTAAACCAGAAAGGCAAATTTTAAAGCCTAATTCTTTAGCAAGTTTAGAGATAAAATATATATTTATCCCATCAAATGTAGGCTCATCCATCACTTCTATACAATTATCTAACTCTTTAATAACATCTTCTTGAGTAATAAAAAATTTTTTATGCTCCGTATTGAATCTAGTTGCCACAAGATCTGAGTAAATTTCTTCATTAAAATATCTTTCTTTAAATATCAACGATATAGTTTTAACTGGAGAGCATACTTCTGAAGCTAAATTTACTAAAGAACTAGAATCAATACCTCCGCTTAAAAATATAGCTAGGGGAACATCGCTAAAAAGATATAGCTTAATAGTTTCTTTAAGTAAAGATTTAAGTTTCTCAAATAAATTTTCATTTTCAAAATTAGAAGGAACTAAAACTTTATCTAAGAGATCATAATAACTGTAAATCTTTAATGTATTATCTCTTAGCATCATAAAATGTCCTGCAGGTAAAGAGTATATATATTTAAAAATAGTTTGAGGTTCATTTAATCCGCCGTACCTTAAATAATTTTCTATGCCTTTAAGATTTAATTCCTTAGAGATAACATTGGTAGCTAAAATTGCTTTTACTTCAGAAGCAAATATAAAATTACTATCTTTAAAATAATAATAAAGAGGCTTTATACCGAATCTATCGCGCGCAAGAAAGAACTCTTTTTTTGTATCATTCCAGATACAGAATGAAAACATTCCTCTCAATTTATCTAAACAACTATTTCCCCATTCTTCATAACTATGGATTATTACTTCATTGTCAGATTGACTTTTAAATATATGACCTATAGATTCTAATTCTAAACGCAACTCTTTAAAGTTATAAATCTCAGCATTCGCTACCATCCAGATATCTTTTTTTTCATTACTTAAAGGCTGGTTCCCAGCATCGGATAGATCGATTATTTTCGATCTTGAATGACCTAAGCCGATTTCTTCGTTGACATATAATCCTTGGCTATCGGAACCTCTATGAGAAATCTTAGAAAGCATACTCTTTAAAATAATTTCTTTATCTAAATATTTAATCTTTATCCCAAAAATAGCGCACATATTTTATTAAGAGAATAAAATTAAACGTATTAAATATAAAATTAAAAATAAAAATATAAAAAATAAAATAAGACGATACCGCTCCAGTTTTAACTTCATAATTAAATAAGTCAGAACAATACCACCACCTATACTTGAAGTTACCTCTATTAAAGAGCCTCCTACATTACTTAGAAAAATTCCAGGTAAAAACCATAGAATAAATTTATAGATATTAGATTCTAATAGATAGTGGGCTGAAATTACATCAAATAGCCTTATCAGAATTCCTATTATCATAAAACCAATTATTATGCCTATTCTACCAAAATTAATATAGAGTTCCATTACTTGACCTACGCCGACACTGGTTCCAGAAGCAAATTCTATCCCTGTAAATCTTGATACTATATCACCACTACCTGCATAGACTGGTTTTTGTGGATAAAGAATTCTAGGAATAAAACCCAATAGAGATTCATATATAGTAGAACCGCAAGCATATGAAACAAATCCATTTTTTATATACTCTACCGCTGCACCAACTAAAATATTCTGATTTAATCTACTATCAATCATCGTAGTATGTAAAGGATTGGATGGATCGAACCATTCTATTTTTTTAAAAGTATTAAATACTACATTTATTCTATCAGTTATAGGCGCACCACGCCATATTACTTCTCTGATTGCCCCTCTCTCTTTCATGTAGGTTACATAAATACTAAATCCCAAATATAACATAATTAGATAAATAATAATCATACGGATAAATTTCCTAAAGAACCTAAAAGTAAATACAATAACGAGCATACTCATTCCTATTCCGTATCCCAAATAGCCACTAAATATTAAAGTAAGTAAAGGAAAAAGCAAAGATATCAATAACCATTTATTTAATTCTTTAATATTTTTATTACAATAAGCCTGCCAACATATAATACAAACACATACTATCATAAAATTATTAGAAGCTACATTCAAAGCAGTAATTGAAGGTAACATTATAGGTTTATATGCAGTGATTAAATATAGTAATAATGTCATCCAAAAATATATATAAGGTAGACGGGAATATTGCCATGTATAACATTTATCTTCTATTATGTATTTTTTTCTCTTTATTATATTTTTAAAAAATATTTCTGTTAAAACTAAATTACCTATAGCAAAAGAGGCTAAAGCATAAGTTGATTCTCTAAAGCCATATAGGACCCATTCTTTCTGAGAAAAAACTTGCCAAGGTAAAATATACATTATAGGGGCAATCGTATGCATCATAGAGAGGCCTAAAACATAAAATATAGATAAACCACAATTATTTAATTTTCTTTTCCAGTTTATAATTATAATTAAACTAATTATTGCGAAGCATAAAATTAAATAAAAGCCAAAGGCTTTCTCTATATCCATAAATTTAATCTAAAATTTGATTATGTAATTTTTTATATAAACATTGAAGTAAATTTAAAAAAATAATAAATAAAACCTCTATGCAGAAAAATAATCTAATAAGATTAAACTTCACAATACTTTTCAATAGCCTTCTAATCACTGCTTCTAAAGACTGATAATGGAGATAAAGAATACTTTTTTTTGAAATTATATTAATATATTTATTAATTATTCTAAGAGTTTCTTTAATATCGATATTCTGAATAAAATTTTTAGAAGAAACACTTTTTCTATGATGACGATATAAAAATAATGTCCGTGGAATATATTTAATAGACCAACCTTTATAGAGACAACGCAATAACCAATCCCAATCATTTTTCTGTTTAAAATCCTTATCAAAATATCCTATATCTTTAAATGCTTTTATCCTTAAAGCAGAGTGCGAAAAATGCCACCAACATCCTCTCAATAAAGTTCCACGTATAGAGTCTTTATTGCCAACAATAATTTCTCTATCTTTTAAATTATTATCTTCACCGTGAATGATCCTTCCATCTTCCAAAAGATCATCGTAGCTAGAAGATATACTGGCTACATTATCAGGGCAATTCTTTATTTGAGAAAGCATTACCTTTAACCAATCAGATTTGGCAATGTTATCTGCATGTACCAACAATATCCAATCTGTATCACTAGATAAAATCTCTATAGCTTGATTCATATTATTAGATTGACCTATATTAAATGGTCTTTTAATAATATAGAGAGGTGGTTTATTTAAATTCCAATTATTTTCCGCTTTTATTACTGTATCATCGCTTGAACCATCATCAGCAATATATATCGCCTGTATCTCATTCAAGGAAGAGCAGTCCTGTTTTTTAATTGAGTCTAAAGTCTCAACTATTGTCTTGCTACTATTATAGGTAGTGATAAGAATGACTACCTTCATTAATTTTATTCTTTATATTTATTCTTATTTATAAGATATGGGAAAGTACCCAAAACTATACTTATTATATCATAACCCAGATGTAACAATTTAGGATATTTACTGAAAAGCAAGGTTTTCCATCTTCGATATAATATTCTTCTAAAATAGGGATATTTTAAAAAATGCCGGGCGCGATTACGAAAGGAGGTTTTATCATAATACTTTTCAAAAAACCTATGAACTTTTTTAAGTTTTTTATCATCTATCCGGCAATCCAATTTTTTAAATTTACCGATATCAAAATCTGAATAACTTCGATAGTATATAGAATCTTTTATCCGATTAAAATATCTCCCATAAAGATATGTACCAGGTAAGGCAGTAGTATAAGAAAGATTCATAAAATGAGGTTGAATTCTTTTAATTAAAGACAAAGAAGTATCAAGTTCCTCTTCTGTCTCTGTAGGGCTTGCCAGCATAATATTTGCTTGAAAAGGAAGCCCTATCCTTTTACATATCTGATAGGCCTTAAAGATCTCCTCATCAGTTATGCCTTTATTTAAAATTTCATTTCTTACCCTTTGACTTCCTACCTCAGGAGTCATTACTAAGCCTACACAACCACTATCACGCATCTTCTCTAATATTTCTTCATCAGGATTGTTAAGTCTTCCGTTGGCATACCAAATAATATCTATATTTTTTTTAATTAAATAATCACAGAATCTCTCAATCCAACTGCGTTCAACCAGAAATGTATCATCGTTTATCCATAGGCCATTTATACCATATTTAGTTTTAAGTTGAACTATCTCTTCTATAACATTTTCTACTGAACGCCGACGCAGTTTTGAGCCAAACATCTTTCTAATTGTAGGCTGACAGAATGAACAGCTAAAAGGACAGCCCCTTCCAATAATCATAAGCATACAGGGATTTCCTAAAGGATAACCTGCTCTTCCATAAATTACACTTTTAGGCATAAGTTCCCTGTCTACAAAGGGAAGGCTATCTAAATCTTCAATAAGATCCTGAGGCTCAGTAACTATGAGCTTATCTTTTTCTAAATAAGCAATTCCTTTTATATTTTTGAGGTCTTTTTTTTCTGAAATTGCCTTTAATAATTCTATTATGGTTATCTCTCCTTCTCCTATCACACATATATCAATATTTTTTTCTTTTAATGTTTCATAAGGCAAAACTGTTGGATGCGGCCCTCCGGCAATTACAGTAATACAGGGGAATTTTTTTTTAATAAAACCGGCAATGCCCTGGGCAGTATCTGCAAAAGGCGTAGTAATACTTATACCTACAATCTGATAATTACTTTTAGAGATTTCTTTTAAAATATAACTTTCTCTACTTTTTTTAGGCAAGCCTATAATCTTCACAGAATGACCTTCTTTCTTTAAAACTGTGCCGATATACATAAGGCCTAAAGGTTCATTATCCAAGGGTTCTAAATAAATTAAAAGTATACGCATAATATTTTAATAATAAATTTAATTATTTTCGTCCTATTTACTTTTCTCACTTCAATATTTGATATTTTTCCTCCATAATAATCATCTAATGTCTTATAATCACCCTTTAACAAATATTTCTTAGCTAATTTTAATCTCTTTCTTAAACAGAAATCCATACCTGTAAATAAAAATCCATTAAGAGACAATCTTATAAAATTTAGATTTTTGTCTATAAAATTATTCATTTATAAATTTTTGCATAGATTTTTAAAACTTTCTCTATATAATGCTGCCAAGTAAAAGAAGATATTACATTTTTCCTGGCATTCTCACCCATCTGGCAGGCAATATCCGGATGTTGATATAAGAAAAGTATTTTTTCTTTTAATGATTCAACATCTCTTATAGGTACAATAAATCCATCGATCCCATCTCTTACTGCATCTTTGGCGCCGGTATTGGTAGAACATATTACAGGAAGTCCGCAAGCCATAGCTTCCAAAATACAAAGAGCTAAACCTTCTTCAAGAGGTGCAAGCACAAAAACTGAACCACAAGAATAATACCTATAAAGCTTATGGTGTGGTATAGGTCCTAAGTACTTAAATCTATGAGAATATTTTGTCAATATAGGCTTTATGTCATCATTTGCTCTTCCAATCAACCAGACATCTATATCTCTTAAATTTAATTCCTCTACTGCCCTTAAAAGATAATGAGTTCCTTTTCTAACAGATATCCCTACAGAAATTATTCTAAAAACTTTATCATTTTTTAATATAGGTCTAAATCTTTCTATATCCACTCCAAGAGGTATCTTTAATAATTTATCCTCAAGAAATCCTTTTGCTAAAAATGTCTCTTTAACAAATGTCGAAGGTATAGAAATATAATCGGATTCTTCATATTCCTTTATTTCTTTATTTACTATATAGGAAGAAGGAATATTTACTTTAAGTCCTGTGATTTTCTGTTCTTCCAGCAAAATATCCCTCTGAAACTCAATATGGGTTGATGAACGTTCAAGTATAACTTTGGCAAGAAATAACTTACGAATTTTACGAATAGTAAATAAACAAAAACTTGACCACCCCACAAAGATATCACAAGGTTTAATTCTTTGAGAAACCTGGTAATCAAAAAGATTTGCCATATAATAAGTGATATCTATTTTATTTTTAAGATAAGGAACTTTATAAGATAATCGTTCTAAGATCTCTTTAGTAATAAGACATTTTATTTTTTTCTTATCTATTTTTGAATCTTTTACCTTAAAGTATGGATAAGAGGTAAAAATGGTATCAAGGAGACCTTTTTTTTCTAACTCCTTAGCCAGATAAAAGGCATGAAATTTGCCACCTACAGAGATAGTTACTTTCATATCTTAAATGATTTTAAATATAAACTATCTGCAAGATATATTAAAAATTTTATCTTTTTACTTAAGTATCGGAGTTTGGTAGAACAGAATAATAAAAAACGATAGTAAAAAGGCAATATCTGTATATATGTATCATCAGGATTTAAAGAGAAAAAACCATCTACCGATATAGATGTAGGGCCTACAGTTTTTTTAAAAATATCTGTAAGTTTTAAAGGAGTATAATATTTAA
>JAMWCN010000045.1 GCA_023819505.1 Candidatus Omnitrophota bacterium
AAATCCGGCAGTAGATTTTGTAGTTATGGGAGAAGAGGAGTCTTTTTATGATTTACTTACCGCAATAAAAAATAAAACACCCCTTAAAGATGTAGCAGGAGTTACTGCTCGGATTGATTCTGAGATTGTAATGGGTCCGCATAAACCTTTGATGGAGGATTTAGATAAACTTCCTTTACCTGCTTATGATCTATTTCCTATGGATAGATACGTTGGACACACCCACTGGAAGCCTTTTGTAGAGGTGGTCTCCAGTAGAGGTTGTCCTTCTGCCTGTACCTTTTGCTATGAATGGGATCAGTATGATCCGCGTCATCCCTCTGACTTTTTGAAATGGCGGGCAAAATCTCCACAGAAGGTAATTGAGGAGTTAGAACTCTTATATAGAAAATATGGAGTAAAAGTAATAGTTATTCAGGATGATAATTTTAACGTAGATCCTAAAAGAGTAGAGACATTCTGTAAATTGAAGTTAGAGAAAAATATTCCTATAAAATGGGTCTCTTTAGGTAGAGCAGTAGATTGGGTAAACTCGGAAGAGATTTTACCTTTGATGAAGCAAAGTGGATTGTTTATTGGCGTTTTTGGTATAGAGGTAACCACTCCTGAAGAGCTTAAAAAGATCGCCAAAGGTATAACTATCGAACAGATTAAAAAAACCATCGAAATTTTAAGGAGAAATAATGTAGCGGTAGTGGCGGATATTATGATGGGTTTTGATTATGATAATGAAGCAATTATAAAACAGAGATTTGAGTTCACCGATAGAGTAGATCCGGATATTCTATGGATCGGCTACGTTACTCCGGCTCCTAACTCACCCATGTGGAAGGTTGCTTTAAAAAACAGATGGATTGATCCTGAAAATATAAATTTTTTATACTGGGATTTTTTGCATCCTGTAATGCCCACTTGTCATTTAAGCATTGAGGACTTAGGTAGACTCGGTGCCTGGTGTATGCGAGAGTTCTATTCTAAACCTGGCCGAATTGAAAGGATAATGTCTAGTAATTTTGATGAGTTAGCCAAAGTCTGTTTCTTAGATGTAATGCGCGGGGTCTCGAAGTGGGAAGCAGGGGCTACTAAGGGCCAGAAACATATCTAATTATGTTATGCGATAGTCACATTCATTTTATCCCTAAAAGACTTGCTAAAGGTAGTAATTTTTATAAAGGGGCATGGTCAGATAAACAGAAGCTTTATGATTATATCTCTACTTATAAGATAGAAAAAGCACTTTTGGTTTGCCCGTCCTTAGATATAGATTCTAAAGAATTTTTTTCTTCTTATAATAACCAGATAAAAAAAATATCTAAAGAGAACAAAAAAATTATACCTGTAGGAGTAATAGATTTAGAAAGAAAAAATTTTCCTGAGCAGTTAAAACAACTTAAAGATTCAGGCTTTAAAGTTATAAGTATTTTCTCTAGTTACAAAGGAAGATTTATTTTAGAGGATCTATTGCCTCACTTTGAAAGTATAGAAAGATATAATTTTTATATCTTTGTCCATCCCCAGATAAATAACCCTATTGGTTTTGAGAGGATTAAAGATCCTTTACTTGTACCGGTTCTAGAATACAGTTTTGACCTTTCTATGTTTATGGGACTTATTCTGATAAAAAGAGTTCCTGTGCGTTTTAACATAAAGTTTATTTTTGCTTCTTTAGGAGGGGTGATTTCTTTTCTTAAAGATAGATTTGACCGTGTTTATACTATGTTAAGACAAAGATGTATGGTAAATGACTTAGGGGCATTACCGTCAGAGATCTTTAGAAAAAATATATATGTAGAGACATCTGCTTCTCCCATAAATCTTATAAAATTAGGTATAGATGTCTTTGGTGAAGATAAAATTATTTTCGGTTCAGATTACCCTGTAGGTTCTAAAATAGATAGTTATTTAGAAGATCTAAAATCTTTGGGAAAGGATTTAGAAGAAAAGATAACTTATAAAAATTTTCTCTCTCTTTTTAATGGATAAATATTATTCACCGTTATTATTTCCTGTAAGGTTAGAAGATGATATAATTTTAGTATTAGATGAAACAGAGCTTCCTTTTGAAGAGGTTTTTATTCCTGTAAAAGAATTAAATGAGGCAATTAAGATTCTTTCTGAGATGAGGACGCGCGCTTTTGGTCAGGTGCTCTTATTTTTTTATTCAGCAGTTCTTTTTAGAAAAAAATACTCTTTAGATGAAATTGTAATGAGATTTAAAGAAGCTCGACCTACATTTGATTTTTCTTTTTTAGGAGAACTTTTAAAAAAAGAGACAAAAGAAGGAAAGGATATAGAAGAAGTTGTTAATCATTTTATATCTTACTTTGATATGCAGAGAAAAAATCGGATGAAAAAATTAGCCAGCAATCTACCTAATCCAGCAAAAATTTTGACCATCTGTAATATTAATGGAGAACTGCTCTATCTTTATGAAGAGTTAAAAAACTTAGAAAAAGAAGTCATTTTTTATCTTTCTGAGACTAGACCTTACTTACAGGGAAGCCGTCTTACTTTTTGGGAGCTGATAAGGAATAATATTCCCGCAAAGTTGATCTGTGATAATCAGGCAGCTATTTTAATGCAGGAAAAAAAGATCAATGCGGTGATAGTGGGTGCAGATCGCTGTAATCTAAAAAACGATATCATCAACAAAATTGGAACTTATCCTTTAGCCAGATTAGCCAGATATTTCGATATCCCTTTTTATGCCTTGACTCAATATCCTCAGGATTTAAATATAGATAGCATCTCTATAGAAGAAAGACCTGAGCAAGAGGTCTTTATGTTTTTATCAAAAAAGATCTCTGGAATTAGAGCGGTTTATCCCTCTTTTGATATTACTAAAAATGAATTTATAACCTCAACCTATGAGATTAAATGAGTTTGATCAGGCGATATTGGTATGGGGAATAATTTCTTCGGAAAGTATTGCTCAGCTCAAATCAGAAAATACTTTAATAGCAGTTTCTGAAATGCGGCCTTATTTAGTTGGTTTAAAACATAATATCCCTCTTTTAAAAAAGGCAGATATTGATTTTTTCTATTGCACTGATAATATGTTAGGATTTTTATTTTATAAAAATAAGATTAAAAAGACCCTGCTTTTTTATAAAGAATTAAAGCCTCAAGGTTTAGTGGGAATATGTGGTAGTCTGTATGTTAGTCTTTTAAGTAAATTACACAGTATTCCCGTACAGATTATCCCTCAAGGGAAATTTAATTTCAAAAGTTCCGATTTAGATGCTTTAAGTTTAGATGGTAAATGTCTCATTTTAAAAAAAGACATAAATTTTGTTGAAGCCCCAAAAGAAGAAATAGTTTCTTGGTCGGTCTTAAAATGAGTTATAATAAGAATAAAGAGGAGTTAATTTACTGGGCAAAACTTTTAAATCAGAAAGGATTTGTTAGCAGTCGTTCAGGAAATGTCTCTTTAAAAGTAGATATAGATAAAATATTAATTACTGCCCATGATTGCTATCTTGGATATTTAACGGAAGATGAGATTTTATGCGTTAATTTAAAAGGAGAGATCTTAGAAGGAAATAGAGAGATAACCTCTGAGAAACTGCTACACTTAGATATCCACAATAGATTTAAAGATGTAAAAGTAGTTTTACATGCCCATCCTCCTCATACGGTAGCATTTTTTCATTATTTTGATGATTTAGATATCTTTTGTTTTGAGGCAAGGTTTTATTTGGGAAATATAAAGCCGATTCCTCAAGATACCCCTATTGTGACTGATACCTTACCTATCCTGGAGGCATTAGAAAACTCTAACATCGTGGTTTTAAAAGACCACGGAGTAGTTTCTGTAGGTATTGATTTTAAATCCGCATTTGGTTTAATTGAAATATTGGAGGAGCAGGCAAAGGTAAATCTTTTGATAAGGAATTTTAAAAAGTATGAACAGAGATCAATTATCCGAGAGATGTTCCAAAAAAGATACACGCTTTTATCTGAGGAGCATATAAGAAAGCTTGTAGATTTGGTCAATAATGATAAAGAAGCCCAAGAGTTAGGAAGGATCTATGATTTAACCTGTACCTTAGCAGTGAAAAATCAGGATTCAAATAAAGTAGTCTGTTTTTATTATGAAAAAGGAAAGATTGTTAAAACCGATGATAATGAAAATGCTGAATTTGTTATTATCGGTAAAGAAGAAGTCCTAAAGAAGATCTTTAATCGCCAGATTGACCCCTTTGTTGCTTCTACTCAAGGTAAAGTAAAGACCAAAGGCGATTTTACCAAAATGAGTAAATGGTATCCGGTTTTGGTAAGGACATTTAAGTTATGGGAACAAGCCCCGGTTGAATAAGATGGTTAAGGTATATCCATATTATATTGGAGGAGAGTTTAGAAAAAGTAAAGAGGAAATAGATAAACTAAATCCTGCCAATGAAGAACTCTTTGCAAAAATTTTTGAGACCAAGATTGAGGATTTGGATTTTTGCTTAAATAAAGCCAGAGAAGCTCAAGAGGTATGGAAAAAAATCTCTTTTAAAGAGAGGGCAAAGGTATTAAGACAGATCCATAGTATTTTATTAGATAATTTAAGTACTTTAGCAGAACTGGAGACAAAAGAGATTGGTAAAACTTTAAAAGAATCATTATTTGTAGATATTCCTTTAGGTGCAGATTGTTTTAACTATTATGCCTCTTTTTTAGAATCTTTGAATGAAGAATTAATAGAAAATGAGTTTGGTATTAGTTTAATAAAATACAAACCTTTCGGGGTTGTGGCAGTTTATTTACCCTATAATGTTCCTTTAATGATTTTTGGATTTAGTTGTGCGTCTGCTTTGGCAGCAGGTAATTCTTTAATCATTAAACCATCGGAGTTTGGTTCTTTATCTTTATTAGAGTTAGCCAAAGATATAGATAGGCTGGATATTCCTAAAGGGCTAATAAATATTATTACCGGAAAAGGAGATGCCATTGGTAGATTTTTAGCTCAGAGCGATGTAGATGTTATTTCTTTTACTGGGTCAAGAGAAACCTTAAAGAAGATATTTTCACAGGCGATAGATACACCTAAAAAAATTATCTGTGAATTAGGAGGTTGCAATTTATGCGTGGTATTTTCTGATGCCAACAAACAGCTAGCTTTAGAGAATATTTTAGGCTCATCCTTTATTAAATCTGGACAGATGTGTATTGGAACAAGCTTAGTTTTGATTGAAGAGGATATCTATGAAGATTTTATTAAGGATTTAATAGAGAAGACAAAAAAGATAAAAATTGCAGATCCGTTTGACCCCCAGACAGGAATCGGTCCACTTCCTACTAAAGAGCATTTAGAAAATATACACAAGCGCGTTAAGGATCTCCAAGCGAAAGGAGCAAAGATCTTATGTGGGGGAGAGCCTATAAGTAAAAAAGGATATTTTTATCCTCCTACAATATTGGAAATAAAAGAGGCTATCTATGAAGAATTTTTTGCACCTGTGGTTTTGCTTAAAAGTTTTAAAAAGATGGAAATAGAAAAAATTATAAAAGAAAATCCTACGGGTTTGGTTCTGCAGATCTGGACAGAGGATATTTATAAAGCAAAAGAGCTGGCAGATATATCTGATTATGGTACAATTTGGATAAACACCTTTGCCCAGATGGGTTCACAGATTCCTTTTGGCGGAAACAAATTAAGTGGGTGGGGAAGAAATTTGGGTAGATTTGGTTTTTTTGAATATATTCAACCTAAACACATTGGGATAGGATTTAAAAAGAGTCCAGTAGAAGGATGGTTTGGAGTTTAAGTCAAAGATGAAAGGATTTATCAAGTGGTTCAGTCATGGTTTGATCCGTTATCGTTTTGGTTTTTTAGGGTTGTGTTTGATTGTTAGTTTATTCTTTGCTTATCAACTAAAGAATCTTTCCTTTAAGACGAATTTATCTGATTTTTATCCTTTAAGACATCCATATTTAAAGGTGCAGGATAAACTTACTTCTATTTTTGGAGGTTTAAATCAGGTATTAATAGCCATTGAGGTAAAAGAAGGAACGATCTTAAATCCCAAAACCTTAGAGAAGATCTGGTATATTACCGATGATCTATATTTGACAGAAGGAGTTAATGCGGCAAGAGTAATTTCGCTTTCTGCAAGAAAGATAAAGTATGTTGAGGCAACTGCTGAAGGTTTTTTAAGTATGCGGCTTATGCATGATCCCCCTAAAAGAGAGGAAGGGATTGAAGAATTAAAGAGGAGGATTATAAAGACACCTATTGTTTATGGTCCAATTGTATCAAGAGATTTTAAGGCTACTTTGATCCAGGCAGATTTTGAAAAGACCGTTTCTGTGCGTAAGATTTTTAATCTGATGCAGGAACTTAAAAATAAATACGAAGATAATAATCATAAAATTTATCTCTGTGGTTATCCTTTATTACAGGGATGGCTGGATGCATATTTAGTTAAGATGGCAAAATTATTTTTACTTACCTTATTTTTAATTGCCTTAGTTCTATATCAAATCTTTCGTTCTAAAAGAGGACTGTTTTTACCTATAATTTCTGCTTCTATGGCTACCTTATGGGGTTTGGGTTTGATGAGTATGTTTGGTTATAAACTTACTCCTTCCACTGTGCTTGCCCCATTTTTAGTCTTTGCTTTGGGGGTAAGTCATTCAGTGCAATTTATCAAACACTACTACGAGTATATGAATCAATATAAACAGAATCCTAAGGCAGTAAGTATAAAGATTACTAAAGACCTATTTGTCCCTGCTTTTGTAGGGCTTTTAACTGATGGGATTGCGCCTTCCAGTCTCTTAATGGTTCCTTTAGGAATAATCAAGAGTTTAGCGGTAGGGATTGGTTTTGGGATTTTAAGTATCTTTTTTTCTACTGTGATACTTGTACCGAACTTACTTTCTTTTATGAAACCACCTAAAAGACTGGAAGTTTTAAAGGAAGAAACTACCACTTTTACTAATCGGATTATGACGGGTTTTGCAAAATTAGCAATAAAGAAGCCTTTACGCTGGATGGTAATTATAAGTTTTTTATTGCTTACCTTTGTTTCTCTTTTTGGGATAAAAAATATTGAAGTGGGAGAAAAAAGGTCAGGGACATCCCTACTTTACGCAAAACATCCTTATAATGAAGCCGAGGATTTTATCTCTGAAAGGTTTGCTACCTCAGATCCTTACTATATCTTGGTTGAGGCAGAAAAAGAAAATGGTTTAGTAAGTGTATCTGCTTTAAAAGAGATGGATTCTTTACAGCGGTATTTAGAGAAAAATGTTCAAGGTGTAGGCAGAACCCTTTCTTTAGTTGAGTATATAAAGGGAATGAATTTAGCAATGTTTGAGGGAAAAATACAGGAGTATAGAATTCCTGAGCAGGATGCTACAATTAATGAGTATCTATTTTTATATTCTTTGAATAACTTTCCAGGAGATTTTGAGCCCGTGGTAAGTTCAGATTATCGCTATGCCAATATAAAGATTGATTTATTAGACCATAAAAGTAAAACCATAAAAGAGGCACTTAAGAAAACAGAAGCCTGGCTTAATACTTATCATAAAGATAATTCCATAAGATTTTCCTATGCCGGCGGAAACATCGGGATGGTGGCAGCAGTAAATGAGGTAACTGCTCAAATGCTTAGTTTAAATTCTTTTACTACTGCGGGAATGGTGCTTTTCTGTTTGGTAGTAAGTTATGGCTGGATTTTGGGGCTGGGAATTCTTTTTTTACCGGTAGTTTTTCGTACCACTTTGCTTTTGGGTATTTTAGGTTTTTTAAAAATAGGCTTGACCTCAGAGATTATTCCGGTGGTGGCTTTAGGAATTGGCTTTGGAGATGATTTTGGTCTCTATATTGTCTCAAGAGTATTAGAGGAGATAAAGAAAAGAGGTGGTAATTTATCTTTTGCTTTAATTAAAGCAATGTCTACTTCAGGTAAAGCAGTATTTTTTACAGGGTTAAGTTTAACCTTAGGGATTGCCAGCTGGATTTTATCACCTATTCTTATGCAGGCACGCTTGGGGGTTTTTTTAAGTTTTTTAATTTTATTTAATGTTTTAGGAACTTTGGTGGTTCTGCCTTCAATGATGATGGTTCTGGTAAAACCAAATTTTTTAAAAAGATACAAGGAGGTGTAAAGATGAGATGTATCATCCCTTTTATTCTAATTCTACTTTTGATGTCAAGTTTTTCCTATGCGCAAAAATTAGAATACTTAAATTTATATTCTCCTAAAGAGGGTATGTCTGCGGATGAGATTATGCAGATTAAATATTTTAATAAGTATTCCCTTTTTGCCAACGATTTTCAACAGACCGGAGAGGTTTTTTATGTGGAGCCGAATGGGAACCAAAGAAGAAGAGCTTGGCAGAGACAAAGGATTATTAAAGCAGGTAAAGATGGAATATCCTACAAAGATTCAATTGTTATCACCTATCCTACAGAGGTAAAGGGTTTGGCAGTTTTAACCTGGACATATGAAGACCCCAATAAAGAACAGGATACCTGGCTATGGATTCCTTCTTTAAAAAAGTCGCGCAAGGTCTCTGCCAGTAATGCTGATGATTCCTTTATGGGT
>JAMWCN010000046.1 GCA_023819505.1 Candidatus Omnitrophota bacterium
ATATCTTTATTATATTATATCATTAAATAAAAATAAATTACTCTTTTTTAAATCGGGGAGGTGGGACTTGAACCCACGACCTCTTGGTCCCAAACCAAGCGCTCTAAACCAAACTGAGCCACTCCCCGTAAAAATTAGTTTTTAAAATAACTCTTTAAAATATTTTTTAGTTTCTTCAATGCCTTAAACCTATGACTCATTTTATGTTTAACTTTCGGACCAAGCTGTGCAAAGGTTTTTTTATACTTAGGGATAATAAAGAGAGGGTCATAACCGAAACCATATCTACCTTGCATTTTAAAACCGATTAAACCTTGACAGGACCCTTCTTTAACTGCAATTAAACCTTCTTTATCCGCTAATGCCACTGTACATACATACCGAGCTTTCCTTTTATGAAGAGGCATCTTCTCCATAAGTCTTAAGATTTTTAAATTGTTATTTAGATCGCTTTTATCTTTACCTGCAAACCTTGCGGAATACACTCCCGGCAAACCATCCAAGGCTTCAACCTCTAAACCAGAATCCTCTCCCAAGGTAAGTTTACCGCTAAGTTTAGCAATTCTCGTAGCTTTTTTGATAGCGTTCTCTTTAAAATTTTTACCATCCTCTAAAATCCGAGGTAGATTTTTATAACTTAAAAGAGATCTTATCCTTAAATCTAGTCCAAGATTTTTCAATATCTCTTTGATCTCTTTAAATTTTTTTTTATTTTTAGTAGCAACTATCAACTCTTTCCTTTTCATCTACAATATTAGGATACCTTTTAAAAGATTGCGTTGGATATCGATTAACTCAGATATCCCTTTGCGCGCTAAATCTATCAAAGAAGACATCTGTTCATAAGTAAAAGTATCTTTTTCAGAAGTTCCCTGAATCTCCACAAACTTACCTTTTGAAGTCATCACAATATTCATATCTACATCTGCATGGGAATCTTCCTCAAAACTAAGGTCTAAAAGCATGTTTCCTTCTACAATTCCCACACTTACTGCTGAAACAAAATCTTTTACAGGAATCTTTGAAATTAAATTTTGTTTTTTTAATTTATCAAAAGCATCGCATAAAGCCACGAATCCTCCTGTGATAGAGGCAGTGCGTGTTCCTCCATCTGCTTGGATTACATCGCAATCAAGCCAGATAGTCCTCTCTCCCATCAAAGATAGATCCACAACTGCCCTCAGAGACCTACCAATTAACCTTTGAATCTCATAGGTCCTGCCAGAAATTTTATCCCTTAAGATACGAGTAGCACAGGAACGTGGAAGCATACCGTATTCCGCAGTAATCCAACCTGAACCAGTTCCTTTTAAAAATATAGGTACAGATTCCTCTAAAGTAGCAGTACAGACAACGCGTGTATTTCCTAACTCTATAAGGCAGGAACCTTCCGCATATTTTATATAATTACGGATAATGTTTATCGATCTTAAACTATCAAAAGTTCTACCATCTTTTCTTACCATAGATATCCCTTCCTTCTATATCTACAGCTACAATTAAAGGAAAATCCCTTACTTCCAATTGATATATCGCTTCTGGTCCTAAATCTAAATAAGCAATTGGTATTTTTTTTCTTACATATTTTGAAAGTAATGCTCCACAACCAGCATAGGTTAAGAAATAAACTGCCTTGTATTTCTTTATTGCTTTAATTATCTCTTCTGAACGCCTGCCTTTTCCAATCATCCCTTTCAGTCCTGCTTTAAGCAAAAGGTTTGTAAACTTATCCATTCTTGAAGCAGTAGTTGGACCACAGGAACCTATAATTTTTCCTTTAGGATGAGGGGTTGGTCCACAGTAATAAATAACCTGATTTTTCAAATCAAAAGGTAAAGCTTCTCCTCCCTTAATCGTTTCAAAGATCCTTTTATGTGCCTGATCTCTCAAAGTATATATCTTACCAGTCAATAAAACATATTGACCTATTTTTAATTTTAATATCTCTTCTTCTTTTAGAGGGGTATTTAGCTTTAGCATCTTAACTTATAAAAAAATAGTTGCTGTCCTTAAGGCATGACAACTTATATTTACTGCTACAGGGAGACCTGCGATATGCGTAGGATAAGTTAAAATATTTACTCCCAGAACCGTAGTCCCTCCCCCTAACCCCATCGGCCCAATATTCAATTTATTTATTTCTTTTAATAATTCTCTTTCTAATTTGAAAATTTGGGAATTTGGAATTTGAAATTTGGAATTTGAAATTTTCTTCAAAAGTGCTTTCTTTGCCAGAAAACAGGCATAATCTGCAGTACCTCCTATACCCACCCCTACTACAAAAGGTGGGCAGGCATCAGGACCTGCTTCTCTGACAGTATCTATTATAAATTTTTTTATCTCTTCAATACTTGCAGTAGGATTAAACATCTTTAATTTTGTCTTATTTTCGCAACCAAACCCTTTGGGGAGAACAGTAATTTTTAATCTATCACATTTTATCATTTCTGTATAGATAACTGCAGGATCAAAACGAGGTGTCTTTCTTAAAATTGGCTCAACTATAGAATTCCTTAAATACCCCCTTTTATAACCTTGTTTTACTCCTTCCTGAATTGCCCTATATAAATCTCCCATAATTTTTAAATCCTGACCTATCTCTAAAAAAACTACTGGCAGGCCTGTATCCTGACATATCGCCAAACCCTCCTTTTTAGCAATGGATGCATTTTTTATAATTGCCGATAAAATATCTTTTGCCATTTTATTTTTCTCTTTTTTTAAAACATCCTTTAATGCCTCTAAAACATCGTCTCTTAAAATTGTATTTGCCTCAATAAAAAGTCTGGAAACTACATCTTTTATTTTTTCTGCCTCAATTACTCTCATCTTCCGCTATAATTTTTCTTATTATATTCTCTTGTAACCGTTGTCTTTATTCCTCCGCGCGGATTAAATTCTCCTTCTATCTTTGCCCATCTAGGTTTGCAGGCCTTAATAAAATCATCCATTATTTTATTTACTACATGTTCGTGAAATATTCCAACATTTCGGTAAAAATTTATGTAATATTTCAGAGATTTTAATTCAATACAGTATCTATCAGGAATGTATTGGATCCGGATCGTCGCAAAATCAGGAAGACCTGTTTTAGGACAGATACAGGTAAATTCAGGAATTTCAATATTAATTGTATATTTTTTATCGGGATATTGATTAGACCATACCTCCAAAGTAGGGGTTTTAAGCTTCCGAATATTTTTCTGCAATCCTTCATAGGGACTTTTCTTCATCATTTTACCCCTATAAATTTATGTAGTTGTGGAATTATCCTCACATCCCTTAAAAACCTTAAAGAGAATTCTTTAAATTTAAATAATTTCTCCATCAGTACACTATCCAACTCAAAATGATTTGGTTGTAATACAAAAGGGATATCCTTATTAAAATTTTTCATCAATTTTATTGCTTTCTTTAGATCTTTTAATTCTGTAGAATTACAGATTACAGTTTTGACAAAAACATCTTTTTTTAAAGCGATCTCTAAGAATCCTTCATGTTCTTCCCAAAAGTCATTCAATCCAGTTGAGGAGGAAAGTTTTATATCCATAGCGATGATATCAACCATATCTATAATCTTGCTTAATCTGTCAGGTAGTGTTCCGTTTGTTTCCAGATATATTTTTTTATTTTTTAATCTCGGTAAAAATTCTTTTAAAAAATCTATCTGCAATAGTGGTTCTCCTCCGGTTAAAGATACAGAGTGATAATTTCCATCAAAGGAGTTTATCTTTTTAGAAAGTGTATCCACATCGTATTCTTGATAAGATCTTAATTCTGTATCACAGAACCTACAGTTTAAATTACAACCGTAAAACCTAATAAATATCTGACTTATCCCTTGGTATATCCCTTCTCCCTGAATACTTTTAAAAACTTCAGAAACCCTTGCCTTCATTTTAATCCTAAATTAGTGTCTGTCCCTATTTTAAGGGGATCTTTAATTCTGGCTTCTTTGAATCCTTTCATCCGAAAATAACAACTTTCACATCTGCCACAGGGGAATCTGTCTCCCTGATAACAGGACCAGGTAAGCTCAAAAGGAACATTTAGTTTTTTACCACATCTTATAATCTGAGCCTTGGTCTTATCTATTAAAGGGGTTAAAATCTTTATAATTTTTTTTTCCACTCCTAGTTTTGTACCTGTAGTTATAACTTTTCGGAATGCCTGATAGAATTCTGGCCGACAATCAGGATATCCTGAATAATCCTGTGTATGTGCACCGATAAAGATTGCCTCTGCACCAATTACTTCTGCAAAAGAAAGAGCAAAACTTAAAAAAATGATATTTCTTGCAGGAACATAGGTTGAAGGTATGCATTTTGTTCGTTTGTTCGTTGCTTCGCTGGTTCGTTTAGGAATAATTATATCTTTATCTAAAAGAGCAGAGCCCCTCCAAGGTAGACTAATTTTGATGATCTGCCACTGGGAATTTGCACTTTGCGCTATTTTTATAGCACTCCTGATCTCCCGGCGATGCCTCTGGCCGTAATCAAAGATAAGACAGAAACACTCAAATCCTTCTTTTTTAGCAAGATACAAAGTAACCGCAGAATCTATCCCTCCGGAAAGAAGGACAATTGCTTTTTTCATTCTTCTTTAAAACTAGCTGATGCATCCTCTGATTCCCAAACCACTACCTCTTTAATTTTATAGGATATGTTTTTCTCTTTTAATTTTTCAAATATGTAGCGCGCGATATTTTCTGATGTAGGATTTATCTTCTTAAAATAATCTATTTTATTTAAATACCGATGATCAAGTTGAGAGAGTATACTGTTTAATTTTTTCTTTAAATTTTTAAAATCTACTACCATTCCTAAAGAATTAAGTTTTTCTTTAGATACAACCAATTCCACCTTCCAGTTATGGCCATGTAGCTCTTCACACTTTCCTTTATAACCTCTTAAAGAATGTGCTGCACTAAATTGTCTAATTATCTTTAATTCATAACCCATAATTTACCATTTTTATATTTTTTATAGGTTCTTTTAAGAAATGTTGAGCAACCTTTAAAAAATTCTCCGGCGCATCCGTAACAAAAAATTTATGCTTACCTTTCTTTTTAGAACGGTTAAACAGCTTTTCTTTTTTTAAAAGTTCCTTTACCTCATAGACAACCTGCTCAGCTGAATCAATTAAAGTTACATTTTTACCCATCACCCTTTGAATAAGTGGTTTCAATAAAGGATAATGGGTACAACCTAAAACCAAAGTATCAATATCTGCTTCTTTAAAATCCTTTAAATACATACGGGAAATTTTAAGGCTAATTGCACTATAAAACAATCCCTCTTCAACCAACGGAACAAAAAGAGGTGTGGGTTTACTTATTACTTTTATCGAAGAATTAAGTCTCTTGATCTCTCTCTCATAGGCTCTGCTTTTAATTGTAGCAGGTGTTCCAATAACTCCTATCCTTTTATTTTTAGTAGCATATACTGCCTCCTTTGCTCCCGGTAAAACCACATCCACAATAGGAATCTTAAAGTAATTTCTTGCTTCTTCCAGCGCCATACTTGAAGAGGTATTGCAGGCAATCACAATGAGTTTTACATTCTGTTTAAGAAGAAAAAGAATATTTTCTAAAGTAAATCTTACAATTGTAGACTTTGATTTTGTACCATAGGGAACACGTGCAGTATCACCTAAATAAACTATATTTTCTAAAGGTAATTGACGAATCAGCTCCTTAACTACAGTTAAACCTCCTACACCAGAATCAAAAACACCAATAGGCCTGTTCACCATCTTTTAAAATTAGTGGAGGTGGCGGGAATCGAACCCGCGTCCCTAAGTATAAGGAATAAAAGTCACTACATGCTTAGTCTATCTTTTAAATTTAGGTCTATCCCCTCCGATAGACAGGATGGAATAAACCCTAGCCTTTAAAGTTCTCGTTCACAAGACCAAAGGCTAGATCTTGCGAACCAGCCTGTATTTTCAACTCAAGCCTAAGCTACAGGCAACTAGAGGCTTGAGGCCCTATCCTTAATTGAGGATAGGGACTTTTACGCCTGCCGGCACCATTGTTGCCAATGGTAACCGGTTAACTAAAGTGTCGGCGTTTATTTTTTGCTAAGGTTTTATAGCGCGGCCAACTTAGCATCCGCGGCATGCTACCTTTATCCCTTTACTTAGGTCGAGCCCTTTTCACCCCCTTTATCTCTTTTTAAAATCTTACGCAATCTAATTTCTGTCTCTCTCTGTTTTATAATCTGCCTACGATCGTATAATTTTTTACCTTTACATAAAGCAATTTCTACTTTGACAAGCCCCCTCTGATTAAAATAGACCTTTAATGGAATAAGGGTATAGCCTTTTTGAGAAAGACTCTGATAGAGACGAATTATCTGTCTGCGATGAAGAAGAAGCTTGCGTATCCGTTCAGGTTCTACTTTAAAATAACCTGCCTGAGCTAGTTGAGTAATACGAGTATTATATAAAAAAACTTCGCCATTTTCAATACGGGCAAAACCTTCAGAGATATCTATATTACCTTGACGGATAGATTTAACTTCACTTCCTTTAAGTTCAATCCCTGCCTCAACTTTCTCTAAAATCTCGTAATCTTTTAGAGCCTTTCGATTAGTAGCTATTACCTTATCCATTTTACCATATCCAAGAAAAATATAAACTTAAAAATATTGGTAAAGTAATTAAAGAAAAAAGATGGGATAAAATTATTCCTTGACTAATAAGAAGGTCTTCTTTCTTGTAGTGATTTACAATCAGAGATAAAGATGTAGCTGAAGGCACTGCTAATTCAATAAGGATAAGTAAGCTTATAAGTTCTGATAATTTAAATCTTATTATAAAAAATAAACCTAAGGTAGGCATAATTATAAGTTTTGCTAAAATTAAAAAAAACATCGCTTTTTTATCAATCTTATCTAAATGTAGCTGTGCAAGACTGGCTCCCACCACAATCATCGCTAAAGGTAAAGTAGTATCTCCAAGTATCTCCAAAGGTCTATAGATAAAGAAAGGGATAAACTTATTTAATCTAAAGTAAATTAAAATTAGCGTCAGAATCGTAGCAACAGCAGGTGGACTGAAAAAATTAGCTAACTCAAAATGCATCTTCTTCTTAGAAGCACAGATAAGGAATACCCCTAATGACCACATAATAAGATTAAATCCTAATAAAAATAAAAATATATAAATAAACATTAAACCTAATTTTTCTTTCGGTAAAATTGCTGCTACTAAAGCCAAAGGTAAGTATCCAGAGTTCTGAAAAGCCACCAAACTTAAAAATTGTAATTTATACGAAAGACCATTTAAAAAAGGAAAAAACAAAGTCGCTATGATTAATCCTAATAATGTAATGACAAAACTTATTATAGGGAAAACCCACCAGTTACTGAATTGATTAAAGTTAAAATTCTTAATTAACTGACAGAATATCATAACAGGTAGACTCACACCTACTACGAACCTGCTTAAATTCTTTGATCTTTCTTTATTGAGCACATTTCTTTTTACTAAAAAAAATCCAATAAAACTCAAAAGGAAAAGTTTAAGTACCGCTTTTCCTGAAACTTCCAAAATTCTTATCCACATAAACTATCCTCTTCTCTTAGTTGACAGATACTTTTATATAGGTTATACTTTAAAAAGAAATAAACTGCGGAGATGGCGGAATTGGTATACGCGTATGCTTCAGGAGCATATGGGCATAAGCCCTTGGGGGTTCAACTCCCCCTCTCCGCATTTAAAAATATTACTTATCCGAATAGGATCTTAAACGTTTAAAAAATTTCAACCAGGGAAAGCTTCTGCCCGGACATTCCGTCCTTGCTCCAGGAACCTGACCATGACCTAAAATATTTTTTAAAGGGATGTGATAGTATCTTCTTAAGATATCTACAAGATAAACTAAAGAATCGATCTGTTTCGGTGTAGGTTCTTGATTAGTAAAATCCCCTACTAAACATATACCTATTCCTTTATAATTCATCCCTGAAGCTCTACAGTGTGCTCCATTATCTTGTTTTATCCAGCGGGGAGTTGCCTCAATCTGACCGTCTAATTTTCCTTCGGTACCATTATCAATTATAAAATGATAACCTGTTCCTTGAAATCCTCTCTTTATATGAAGATTGAATAAAGAAATAGCATTTCCTTTATCGGTAGCACTATGATGGATAATGATATATTTCCATTTATCGGTTTTGTATAAAGGAATAACTGGTCTTAAAGGAGCAGCGCCTGGTATAAAAAGCTTCTGTCCCATCTCCAAATTCCGAGGATCATTTATATTATTAGCACGCATTATATCTTCCATA
>JAMWCN010000047.1 GCA_023819505.1 Candidatus Omnitrophota bacterium
ATCCTTCTAAAATGAAGATGATGGGTAGACGTTCTCAAGAGATTATCCAGAGCTGGAATTACGATACTTATATAGAAGGTTTAATTAAAGCATTAGATTTTTTAAAAAAAGTTTAAAAGATGAGTGCCTCTCTTATTAAGTTTTTCTCTTTATATTTAGATATCCCGGTTTTAGTGTACCATTCTATAAAATGGCCTCTATCCTTTAAAAAACAACTGGAATTTTTAAAGAGAAACTCTTTTGAAATACTTAATCCAAATGATTTTATCTTAAAATTGAATCAGCTTCCTAAAAAATCCCCAAAACCTTCAATATTGCTTACCTTTGACGATGGTTATAGCGATCTCTTTTTTAATGTTTTCCCTTTTCTTTTAGAATTTAGATTCCCTGCACTTATCTTTTTAACTGTAGATAAGATTTCAAAAGAAGGATATTTAACCTATGAAAAAATAAAAGAGATGCTTGATACAGGTCTGATCTATATCGGTTCACATACCTTAAGTCATCGGTATCTGCCTTATTTAAAGGATGAGGAAATAAATTTTGAGATAGGAGAGTCTAAAAGAATTCTGGAAGAAAATCTAAAGACAGAAATAAATTTTTTCTCCTATCCCTGGGGAGGCTTTAATTATTATATTAAAGAAAAACTAAAAGAGGCAGGCTATATCTGTGCCTTTACTACCAATCAAGGTTTATCTTTTAGTTTAAAACATAAAGATCTATTCGCTATAAAAAGATTAACTGTAAAAGAAAATGAAAGTTTTTTGAAGTTTTTTTTAAAAGTAAGTGGAGCAGGATATATTTTTCAAAAACATATAGTTATAAAAGATGGATAAAGAAACATTTAAAGCACTTGTTAGTAAAATAGATGGTCTATGTTATGAGGAGACATGTTTTTTACTTTACTCTTTAGTTAAATCTTTATCTCATATAGAGGCAGATATCCTAGAGATCGGTGCCTACAAAGGAAGGGTTTCGATAAGTTTAGCTTTAGCAGTAAAAGAAAATAATATGCAGGCAAAGGTATTCAGTTTAGATATAAATTACTTTAATACTAAAGAAGAATTTATAAACAATATTAAGAGATTTAATTTAAAAGATGTAATTATTCCTATCTTTAGACCTTCCAGTTTAGCCACCATTGGATGGAAAAGACCCTTAAAATTTATCTTTATTGATACGGACGGAAGATATTTTTCTATTAAATCAGATTTTATCTTATGGGAGCGTTTTCTTTTAAAAGACGGAATTATTGCCTTAAGCTGTGCGCATTCGTCTGATATAAAAAGATTCTTTAGAAAGTATATTGAAAACTCTAATAGGTTTAAAGATATTAGAATATGTGATGATATAATTTTTGCATATAAACAGAAATATGCAAAAATTAAAATTATTTATTTAATATATATAAGAATAATTTATATGATTTATATTTTATTAAAGAAATTAATCTATCGCTTAAAAAGAAAAGTTATTTGAAAATACATAAAACTTGAGATAATATAAATAGTATTATTATGAAGAATTTTCTTCTACAGAAAACAATAATCAAACCTCTTTCTGGTTGGGTCCCTATAAATCTTAAAGAAATCTGGGATTATCGGGAGCTCCTTTATTTTTTTATCTGGCGGGAGATAAAACTACGTTATAAACAGACAGCTTTAGGGATCTTATGGGTGATAATACAGCCTTTCTTTTTAATGGTAGTTTTCAGTCTTTTCTTTGGTCGGTTAACCAAGCTTTCCTCTGAAGGCCTTCCTTATCCATTATTTACCTATTCTGCGTTATTACCCTGGATGCTTTTTGTGGAAGGCGTAAGCCGTTCAGTTAATTTTATGCTTCAGGAGACCAATCTTATCAAAAAAGTATATTTTCCCCGTATAATTATGCCCCTGGCAGGTGTGCTTTCTCCTCTGATTGATTTTCTAATCTCTTTTGTTATATTTTTAGGATTGATGTTTTATTTTAAGTTTACGCCTTCTTTTAAAATAATCATTTGGCTTCCGCTTTTAGTTTTTTTTACTTTACTTACAGCTTTAGCTTCTGGTCTGTGGTTTTCTGCTATAAATGTCCAGTACAGGGATATGCGTTATGTTATGCCTTTTATAATTCAACTTTGGTTTTTTGCCTCCCCGGTAGTTTATTCTACAAATCTTTTGCCTTCTTCCTGGAAGATCATTTACAATCTTAATCCCATGGTAGGAATTATTGAAGGATTTCGCTGGGTTCTGCTTGGTATAGAATCTAATTATTTCTGCTGGGATATCTGGATAGCGGTGGTAGGAATAATTCTAATTTCTGGATTGCTTTTCTTTCGCCAGATGGAAAAGAATTTTGCCGATATTGTATGAGCGAGATCGCTATTAAGATAAATAACTTAGGAAAACTTTACTATATTGGAGAATTTCAGCCTTATAAAACCCTGCAGGAATCTGTAATTAGATTTTTTAATTCCATTTTTAAAAAATCAAAAGATAAATTTTTTAAAAAAGATTATATATGGGCATTAAAGGATGTTTCATTTGAAATAGAAAAAGCAGAGGTGGTGGGTATTATTGGTAGAAACGGAGCAGGTAAAAGTACCTTACTTAAAATTCTTTCCAGGATCACTCCTCCCACAGAAGGTTACGCAGAAATTTATGGCAAGACCGCCAGTTTACTGGAGATAGGCACAGGGTTTCATAGCGAACTTACAGGTAGAGAAAATATTTTTTTTAGTGCCGCAGTAATGGGGATGAAGAAAAAAGAGATAATGCATAAATTTAACCAGATCGTTGAGTTTGCAGAGATTGGCGATTTTTTAGACACACCTCTAAAACACTACTCTAGTGGTATGGGTACTCGTCTTGCTTTTGCCATTGCTGCCCATCTTGATTCAGATATTTTATTTGTGGATGAAGTTTTATCCGTAGGAGATGCCAGTTTTCAAAAAAAATGTCTTGGTAAAATAGATGATATGGCTAGAGCAGGTAGAACCGTTCTCTTTGTTAGCCATCAGATGAATCAGATCCGCCGGCTCTGCCAGAGATGTATCTGGCTAGAAAAAGGCAAGATTATGGCTATAGGTAAAACTGAGGAGGTAGCCAGTAAATATGAAGCATCTTTTTCAAAATTATCCTCGGAGTTAGAACCAAGAGAAGATCTTGATTATTCTCCTGCGCGTTTCTTTAAATGGGAGATTACCAGTTCTAAAAAAGAAAAGCCAAATGTGATAGATACATTTGAGCCTTTAGAGATAACTTTCTTTTTAAAAGTTAACCGACCCTTATCATACGCCCGACATGGGATCGCCCTGTATAATAGCGAAGGTAATTTATTATGGGGAACAACCACAGATAGGATTAAGCTGGATAGAGGCATTCATCGGTTGGTCTATAGGTTATCTACTTTACCTCTAAAACCTGGTATATACTATTGGTTGGTTACCCTATTTGAAGAACACAATCTTATTGATAGCTGGTACTGTTATCCGGAATTACTGGTGGCTACAGAGCCATTAGCCTGTCGTTGGGACGAATGGGCAGGTTTTTTAAATATACCTTATGAGTTTAAAATACATAAAATTTCTTAAAAATGCCTACATCTGATTACCATCATATACCTGATATTTTACATATTGTGGAGTACCTTAAACCTGAATCTATCTTAGATATAGGTATAGGTTTTGGAATCTATGGTTATCTTTTCCGATATGTTTTAGAATTGTATCAAGGAATAGATATAAAAGGATCAAACTTAAGAATTGATGGGATTGAAATTTATGAAAAACTTAAAAATCCTCTTTGGGATTTAGCTTATGATAGAATTTTTATAGGGGATGCAATAGAATTATTAGATACCTTAGGATACTATGATCTTATAACTGCCTGCGATATAATAGAACATTTATCTAAAGAAAAAGGAAATTTATTAATTAGAAAAATGATAAAACATGCCCGCATTGTAATCATTACTTCTCCCAGAGATTTTATCAAAACAGAAGAAAGGTTTGGAGATATATACGATATACATAAAACTTTATGGTCAAGGAAAGATTTTATAGATATACCCCATCTGTATAAGGAGATAAGTTTTACTTTTATGGTTGTATTATCTGAACAAAAAGATAATCTTAAAAATATAAATATTCTAAAGCCATTAGATAATTTAGGAGTAAAGAAAGGATTTATTGAGTTAATAAAACTTTTCTATAAAAGATTAAGATTGAAAATAAGATGCCTTCTACCTTAGCAGTACTAATAACTTATTTTAATGAAAAGGAGCTCTTAACCCAATGCCTTAAGTCTCTATCTATCCAGGATCCTCTGCCCGATGAGATTATTATCTATGATGATGCTTCCCAATATCCGGCAAAAAATTATGTAATCTCAACTCTTCCCTTAGAGATCATCCGTTCAGAGAAAAATTACGGTCCTGTATACGGTCGCAATCTTTTACTTAAAAGAGCAAAAAGCACCTATATCCATTTTCACGATGCGGATGATCTTTTTTTAAAAAACTGGTCAAAGTATATTTATAAAGAACTAAAGAAAAATCCCGATTTAATTATTAATGAAATAATTAGTATTGATAACAAAAAAATTTTAACTAGAGAACTATTGGATCTAAAAGAATTGATTGAAAAACAAGATCTAATTAAATTCTGTTTGGATAGATGTCTACTTATTGATTCCACAGTTATAAAAAAAGATATAGCCATTAATATAGGGGGTTTTAATGAAAATCTTAAACAATCGGAGGACTACGATTTTTTTTTAAGGATAGCAGTTTCTCAACCACGATATTCTGTTATACCTACGCCACTTACCATTTATAGAAATAGAAAAGAAAGTAGAAGCCATCAGTATAAAAAAGAGATCTGGACCTCTATGTTTTTATCTTTAAATTCTATCTCCGAAAAACTTAAATTTTTTTATAAGCCATATCTGGGTAAAGCCTACTACAACTGTGCTTTTCAGTTATTTAGATTGCATGCTTTTAGAGAAGCGCATCGCGCCTTTAGATTGGCAAAAAGATTTGGTTGTTTAAAAGTTATGAATCAAAAATCAATATATAAAATACTCTCTCGATTTTTACCATTTGAAATAGTAGAAGTTATAGGTTATATATACCGTAAAATCTTACCCCAAAGGATAAGGTGTCTTTTAAATGCGATATAAATTATTTTTTTTATCTATTATAGGTGTAGAGTTATTTTTAAGATTTTTTTTTCCCAATTTAGCCTCGGATATTTTTTCTTTAGAAGCAGTTCCTTTAGAATCTCCTTTTATTTATAATCAGGAAATTGGTTATGAGCTTAAGCCACATGCCTTAATTAGGATAGGAGTGATGAATAATTTCTGTTTTGAGCGATTAAATAGTTATGGCTTTAGAGGTCCTGAATATAAAATTCCTAAACCAGGTAATGTATTTAGAATTTTAGCAGTCGGAGATTCTTTAGTTCAACAGCAAGAATTATCCTATACAGATACCTGGGAGCAGGTTTTGGAGAGGATGCTTAATAAGAAAAATTCTAATTTAACTTATGAAGTTATTAATGCAGGAATTGGGGGATATGTCTGTTGGCAGGTAAAACAACGTCTGAAGAATAAAGGTATACTCTATCAGCCAGATATGGTGATTGTTATTGTGGGTAAAAATGATATGGTATATTCAATGTTGCCCTATTGGAAACCTGGACTTAATTTAGCCGATATCGAATCTAGCTATGAAAGAAAAAATCAGCCATCGAGAATAGGATTTTTTAAAAAGATGCGTCTTTTTATATACCGTTATTGTTATATTATGCGGATGGTAAGAAATATTTTTAATTCTTTAGGAGATCTTATGTATCGTGCCAGAATCATCCTTAAACATCAGAAGGATAGCAATATACCTTTTAATCAGGAGGCATTGAATCTTTATTTAGAAAATCTTGAAGATATCTATACTATTATAAAAGAAAATAAATCCCGTATGGTTTTAGTGATCTGGCCAACTATTTTGACGGAAAAAACAATCTCTTATCCAAAAGTTCACCGTAAGTTATTTTTACTTTATCAGCATTTTCCTATTTCTACAAAGGAATTGTTCTTATGGAATAAAAGATATATACAGGCACAGAGAGATTTTTATAAAAAACATCCCGATATAATTCTTATAGATGGAGATCATGCTTTTCAAAATAAAGGGGTTTACGAAAGAATTAGCCTTTTTAGAGATTTTGTCCATATGGGTAAGGAAGGTAATATAATTATTGCTGATTTAATTTATGATAATTTAAAAAGATATTTAGGTATAGACAGATATGAGATCAATCTATATCCAGCAAGCAGATAGATTTGGCTGGGGCATCCAGAGTCAATTGAATAGAGATATAGTTTCTGTCTTAGAGAAATTTGCTAAAGGTCCTAGGGTTATAGATATTGGTTGTGGAGGCGGTCAATATGTAGATTATTTAAATAAAAAAGGTTTTTTTACCGTAGGGGTTGATTTTATCAATGAATTTTTATCTTCTGCATTAAAATATAAAAGAGAGGGGCATTTTGTCTGCGCAGATGCAGAAGTTATACCTTTTAAAGATAAAACTTTTGATACCGTATTTTCTTCCAATCTTTTAGAACATATAAAAGATGATAATAGAATTATAAAAGAATTTTTTCGGATTGCCAAATCAAGGATTATTTTGATTGTCCCCTTAGTTGAACCTGCTGAATTCAAGGGATACGGAGTTTTATTTTTCCACCGTATTGATGAGACGCATCTGCGGTATTATACAAGAGAAGATATACTTAATCTTTTAAAAGATTTTAGGTGCGAAGTATTGTACTATGAAGAATTCTTTCCTGTAGATATTACCGGACTTTTTATTTCCACAATACCTCATTATTTTTTAAAAAAATTTTTTATAGCCATAATCTATTTTTTAAAAATTTTTTTAAAGATAAGATTTAAGAAATATTATACGGGCGCAAAGGTTGTAATAAATATCAAATGATGAAAATTGCTGTATTCCAGAAGTTAGTTAAAGGAGGAGCACAGCGGGCATTTATAGAATTAACTAAATTTCTATCAAAAGATCATTATGTAGATATATATACTATTTATTTTGAAAAAGAGGACCTTTCAGAATTAATCCTATTAAATAAATATGTAAAAAATATTTTTAAATTTAGATGTGTAAGATTTTATCTAAAAAGTCCATTCGGTTTTTTAAATATCTTCGTAAATTTTATTAATCTTTATTTTCTGGATAGGCTTTACTTTCAAATTGCCAAAAATATAGATTTAAAAAATTATGATTTAGTTTTATCCCATGCCTCATATTTTGACTTTATACACGCCCCTGCTATATTAAGATATCTATCTACAAGATGCATTTATTATTGTCAGGAGCCATTTTCAAGGTGTTTTGAAAAGGATCCTTTCAGTAAGTTTCACTCAAATAATCCTTTATATTTAATTGGATATAAATTATACAGATTTTTATTCTATAAATACGATTATTTTAATGTAAGACATGCAGATCTGGTTTTATGTAATTCTTATTATACTAAAGAGCATATCTATAAAGAATATATGATATCTAGTAAGGTAAATTATTTAGGAGTAGATATTGAAAGATTTAGGCCCTTAGACTTAGAGAGAGAAAACTTAGTTTTATCCATAGGTCATCTTGATTACCGTAAGGGCCATCATCTAGCGATTGAGGCTTTAGGGGAGATTCCTTTTGATTTGAGACCCCGTTTAATTATAATCAGTCCTTTATCTAAAGATGGCCCCTATAAACAGTATTTAGAGCATTTAGCCAGAATTAAAGGGGTAGAAATTTCATTCTATAAAGATCTAGTAGATGATGAGCTTATTTTTTTATATAATAAAGCAAAGTTAACTGTCTGTGCTTATATAAAAGAACCCTTTGGCTTAGTATGTCTGGAGTCGCTTGCCTGTTCAACTCCTGTGGTAGCAGTAGAAGGAGGAGGATTGAAAGAGATAATAATAAATAATGAAAATGGAATTCTGGTAAGAGCAGATGTAAAAGAGATCGCTTCAGCCATAGAGTATCTTTTAAAAAATGAATCTATCCGAAAGATCATGGGAGATAAAGCACGTAGTTATATCATAGAGAGATGGGGCTGGC
>JAMWCN010000048.1 GCA_023819505.1 Candidatus Omnitrophota bacterium
CTATCTTTAATTTTGTTCCTACCCCATCGGAAGAGGAAACCAAAACAGGCTTGCGATACTTCCTCTGTGGAAATCTAAATAATCCACCGAAACCACCAAGGCCTCTTATCACCTCTTCAGAATAAGAACCTCTAAATATCATTTTGAGTTTCTCTTTAAAGGTATCAAGTTTCTTTATATCTACGCCTGATTTTTTATAAGTTAAAATTTTCATGGATGTTTTCCTGTCCAACAGTAAAGACATAAGTTTTCTTTAGACAAACCAATCGCCTTAACCATATCATCTAATCTCTGATACTTAAGAGAATTTACCCCTAAATCGCGCCTGATCCAAGAAACCATCTTTTTATATTTTGCGGAGTCTTCTTTTAGATACTCTTCTACATTCTCAATATCCTTTCCTTCAATTGCCCGAATTGCTCTGCGGGCTGCTAACTCATAGATGGAGCGTGTAGAATAATTAAATTTGCAAGGAAATAAAAGCGGAGGACAGGCGATTCTTAAATGGATCTCTTTTGCTCCGCAATCCTTAAGTTTCTGGATGGTGTAATTTTTAAGTTGGGTTCCCCTTACGATAGAATCATCACAGAGAACAATTTTTTTATCCTTAATTATTTCGGGTATAGGGATAAGTTTTAAACGTGCAATCCGGTTGCGGGTTTCTTGCGAAGGAGGAATATAACTGCGATCAAAACCAGGGGTATATTTCACTAAAGGTCTACGCAAGGGAATTCCAGACTCCATAGCGTATCCAATTGCATGTGTAGTTCCTGAATCAGGGATTCCTGCAACAATATCTGGCTTTATATTATCACGCTTAGCTAAAAATCTACCACACTTTTCTCTAGTTATCTCTACATTTATCCCTTCATAAGAAGAAGCAGGGAATCCTGTATAAATCCATAAGAAAGCGCAGATCTGATTAGTTCTGTTTTGGTTCTGTTTGGGTTTAAGTCCTTTCTCATCAATAAGAACAATTTCTCCTGGTCCAAGATATTTTACAATTTTATAACCGAGATTACTGAAGGCAGTTGTCTCCGTAGTAACCGCCCAATCATTCTGGCGTCTTCCTATTACTAAAGGGGTATAACCGTATCTATCCCTTACTACATAGAGACCATCTTTATTTAAAAGTAATAGGGAACAAGAGCCATCAATTTTAGAAAACATATACTCTATACCTTCTAAAAGTGTATTTTTGCAAATGATCAACTTTGCTACTAACTCCGTTAGGTTTATCTTCCCGTCAGTTACTTCGCTAAAGGATTGACCATTTTTAAAAAGCTCCTCTGCTAATTCCTGAGCATTATCAATAAAACCATTAGTTACAATAGCGAAGGGACCAAATTTAGAATTTATAAATATAGGTTGTTCATCTCTACTACTGATAACACCTATCCCTTTGTTGCCAGACATCTTTTTATAATCCTCATAGAATTTTGCTTTAAATTGGCTCCCCCTGATATCGTGTATTTTTCTGATAAGTTCTTTTCCGTAAACAGCTAAACCTGCAAACTCAGTACCTAAATGCGAATGATAATCTGTACCGTAGAAAAGGTCCTCTAAACAGTTATCTTTAGAAACAACTCCAAATATCCCACTCACAATTACCTCCTTTTATATTAAAAGTTCTTCCTTACATATTCTACTCCGTTTCTAAAGATCTGTAAACCGATACCATTTTTCTGCCAGTTTGGATGTTGTAAAAAATCTATATGTCTTTCTGGATGAGGCATAAGACCAAATATCCTGCCAGTCTCATCACAGATACCGGCAATATTTTCTACGGAACCGTTAGGATTGTAGGGATAACCTAAAAGCTCTCCTTTTTCATTACAGTATTGAAAGACAATCTGAGAATTTTTTTTAAGGCGAAGTAAAATTGATCTATCTTTTACTACAAACTTCCCTTCTGCGTGTGCAACAGGAAGATAGATAATTTTAGGTAAACCTTTAGTCCAGATACATCTTTTATCCGTAAGTAAAAGATGGACCCAGCGGTCCTCAAATTTTGCTGAATCGTTAGTAACTAAACTTGCCTCCTGAATAAAATTTCTATTTCCAGGCAAAACTCCTGCCTTTATCAATACCTGAAATCCATTGCATATTCCGATAATTAGTCTCTGCTTCTGAATAAATTTTTTAATTTTATCGATCAATCTAAATCTTAACTCGTTAGCTAAAATCTTACCTGCAGAGACATCATCACCGTAAGTAAAACCTCCTGGGATTGCTAAAATATCGTAGTTAAAAATGTCCTTTTTTTTCTCTATCAATCTATTTATATGGACAAGCTCTACAGTTGCTCCTACTTTAGAGAATGCAAAAGCAGTCTCTTTATCGCAGTTAGTTCCTGCTGTTCTTAACACACAGACTCTAACCTTTCTCATAGAATCGCTTAATCTCTTTTACTACTTCTTCGGGTCTATCTACTAATTTAAAAATACTTAAATCTTCTTTATTGATATTTCCATTTTTTAAAACTACATCATTCAACCAACATAATAGTCCCTTCCAGTATTCTTTACCGACAAGAATTACTGGAAATTTAGGGATCCTTTTAGTTTGGATAAGATTTATTGCTTCAGTAAATTCATCCAATGTACCATATCCACCAGGCATAATCACAAAAGCTTTAGCATATTTTACGAACATCACTTTCCTTACAAAGAAATAGCGGAATTCCAAAACTGTATCTACATATCTATTAGGTTTCTGCTCCAAAGGTATCTGGATATTTAGACCGACAGATACCCCTCCTGCCCGTTTTGCACCTTTATTAGCAGCCTCCATTATTCCTGGTCCGCTTCCAGTAATGATAGCATAACCTTCTTTAGCTAAAAGATAAGCAGTTTCATCTGCTAACTTATAGTATTTATTATTTGGGTTCATTCTACTTGAACCGAATATAGAGACTGCATCCTTTATTTTGGAGAGAACCTCAAAACCTTCAACAAATTCTGACATTATCCTAAAAATACGCCAGGTCTCTTCATGGGTGAAATCTTCGAAGTTAATATTTCTTTTTACTTTATCCATATTAAACTCCTTTTTTTAAAATTTTACCAACGCAAAGGTTTCTGCCAGGCTTCTTTCAAATCTAAGATACCTGCACTGATACAGAGCTTACCGTCTAAACCATAAACATTAAAAATTTTATCTTTAGATACACAACCGATCAATCCAAAAGGCACACCTTCTAAAATATTTTCAAATTTTTTTTGATCCTCTTTCTCTATCTCTACAATGAAACGGGAGTTAGATTCAGAAAATAAAACAAAATCATTGCGTATTTGATTTCCTTTATAAGGAACCTCATTTAAAAAAACCTCCACTCCTAAATCTCCAGAAAAAGCCATCTCTGCCAAAGCTACTGCCAGACCTCCTTCAGAACAATCATGCATCGCTTTAATTATTCCTTCAGAGTTAGCTTTACTTAAAGCCTCAAATACCTGTTTAGCTTTCTTGGTATTAACTTTGGGAACATTATTACCTATATATCCAAATAGGTCGTAGTAGTGGGAGCCACCTAATTCATCGTAAGTTTGACCAACAATATAGATTAAATCTTTTGGTTTCTTTAAATACATAGAAATCGCTTTATGTATATCTTCCATAACTGCAATAGCTGAGATAAGTAAGGTGCCGGGAATAGATATACTTTTATTTTTTATCCTGTATTCATTATTGAGACTATCCTTCCCTGAAATAAAAGGAACACCGAATCCTAAAGCGAAATCATAACAACCCAATGCAGTCCTTACTAAACTACCTAAACGATCAGGTTTATCTGGATTTCCCCAACAGAAATTATCTAATAAGGCTACCTCTTCTAAAGAACCACCCACAGCGATTATCTGGCGTAGTGCCTCATCGATACAGGAACCTGCCATCCAGTAAGGGTCAATAAAGCCGAATCTAAAATTTATTCCCGAGGAAACAATTAAGCCCCTTTTAGAATTTAATATCGGCCTTACAATACTAGCATCTGATGGTCCATCATTGTAAACTCCTACCAAAGGCTTCAATATGGAGCCTCCCTGAACTTCATGATCGTATTGGCGAATTACCCATTCTTTAGAAGCTATATCAGGATGGGAAAGTAATCTTAAAAGATATTTTTTAAGGTCCTTTGGTTCTTTAAAATTTGGCTCTTTATAATTCCTCTTAACAAATATTGCTTTTTTTTCTATCTTAGGTAACCCTTGGTGTAAAAATTTCATATCTAAATTGCAAACTAAATTATTTTTATAATAAAGCTTAAGTTTTTTGGTATCAGTAAACTTACCAATAACCGTTGCCTCCACATCTTCTTTTTTAAAAATTTCTAATAGTTTATTGAGTTTATTCTTAGGAACAGAAAGGATCATCCTCTCTTGAGACTCTGAAATCCAAATTTCTGTATAGGAAAGACCCTGATATTTTAAAGGTACTTTTTCTAAATAGACTTCAACACCTAAATCTTTACCCATCTCTCCAACTGCAGAAGACAGGCCTCCTCCACCACAGTCAGTAATAGCATTGTATAGATTCTTATCACGTGCTTCTAATATCGCCT
Source organism: Candidatus Omnitrophota bacterium (assembly GCA_023819505.1). Taxonomy (GTDB): domain Bacteria; phylum Omnitrophota; class Gorgyraeia; order Gygaellales; family JAMWCP01; genus JAMWCN01. The sequence goes on from JAMWCN010000048.1 coordinate 4,559, forward strand.
CTTGCATCTTTTTCTCTTCAATAGGATTACCGATCTGAACTGCACCACTAGATACCTTTTCTGATTCAGTAGTTAATTCCCCTGAAGAAAAAGTTGCTCCATGGATACCATCCCTTCCGGTTCTACCTCCCACCAATACAATAAGATCTGTAGATTTTGGCTCTTTAAAAGATTTCTCTTTCGGCAAAATCCCTGCGGTTCCGCAGTAAACTAAAGGGTTGCCAATGAACCCTTCGTGAAAAAGAATCGCTCCATTTATAGTAGGAATTCCCATTTTATTACCGTAGTCGCGCACCCCTGCTACCACTCCTTTCATAATGCGTTTGGGGTGTAAAACTCCGGGGGGTAATTTCTTAAAAGGATAATCTGGAGGAGCAAAACAGAATACATCTGTATTAAAGATCGGTTTTGCTCCTAAACCTGTACCTAAAGGATCCCTTATCACACCTCCTATTCCAGTATTGGCTCCTCCATAGGGTTCTAAAGCTGAAGGATGATTGTGAGTCTCTACCTTAAAACAGACATTGTATCTTTTATCAAAACGTATAACTCCAGAATTATCTTTAAATACAGAAATACACCAAGGTTTTTTTAATTTCTCAGTTGATTTCATAATTGTAGACTTCAAAAGGTTATTTATAATTTTTATCCTTGATTTTTGATTTTTTATTTTCTCTATATATCTTATCTTTCCCTTAAATGTCTTATGGATGCAGTGTTCAGACCAAGTCTGGGCAATAGTCTCCAATTCACAATCTGTAGGATTTCTTCCTAATTTTTTAAAGTAAGCTTTAATTGTCTGCATCTCCTTTAGATTTAAAAAGAGTTGACCTTTTCTGCTTATCGCCATAAGTTTTTTATCATTCGCTTCTAGAATAGGAATAGTAATTAACCTAAATTGATATTCAGGAAGTCTTAATTCCTCAACCTCAAATTCTGAAGACTTAACGATATGTTGGATCAATTTATTATAGAGGAGTTTTTCGCAGATAGTATTCAGTTGGAAATTATTAAGTCTTCCCTCCAGGATATATTTTTTGGCGGTCTTTACTGTAATAGGTGATTTTATACCTAAATCCCTTATCGCCTTAACTACCGAGCCTTCTACAGGGTCCATTACTCCTGGATTGTAGGCAATTTCCACTACGGATTCATATCTACTTTTAGCCAGATGGGGTTTATTTATTGTATAATTCTGGGTGATTCTATCAACCAGAAGCTCTTCACAAATTTTTTTTACCTCTAAAAAACTAATCTCTCCAACGATATTATAGACTTGAATAAAGAAGACTTTTTTAACTGTAGTGATGCCCAAATCTAAAATATCCCTAAGAACACCTTCACCGATAGCATCAAAGATCTTTTCTCTTATCTCAATATGCCACTTCATCTTAAAAATTTTTAAAAGCTAAGGAATATTTTTAAGGGAGGTAAATTCTTTTAAAATTTATAACCTCAGATGTTTAAAAATCTTACCGATATGGCGTAAGAGATAATCCAAGTTAAAAATCTTCTCTATCTCTTCAATACTTAGGTATCGCCGAATCTCTCTATCCTTAATTAAATTTTCTTTAAAATCAGAATTCTCCTGCCAACTTTTCATTGCATTCCTCTGAACTAAATCGTAAGCCTTAGGACGCAGGAGACCTTTCTTCATCAGCTCTAAGAGAACTTTCTCTGAGAAAATAAGTCCTTTTGTCTTTACAAGATTTGCTAGCATATTTTCAGGATAAATTATTAATCCTTGCATAACCTCAATAAATTTATTAATCATATAATCTAAAAGTATGCAGGCATCGGGAATAATTATCCTCTCCACTGAAGAATGACTTATATCACGCTCATGCCACAATGCAATATTCTCCATACCTGCTAAAGCATAGGAACGCAGGATCCTAGCTAAACCACAGATCCTTTCACAGATTACCGGATTGCGTTTATGGGGCATGGCAGAAGAACCCTTTTGACCTTTCCTAAATGGCTCCTCTACTTCCCTCACTTCTGTTCTCTGTAGATGCCTTATCTCCAAAGCAAATTTCTCTAAAGAAGCTCCAATAATTGCTAAAGTATTAAGGTAATTTGCATAGATATCTCGAGAGATTATCTGATTAGAAATAGAGGCAGGCTTAAGACCTAACTTTTTACAAACATACGCTTCTATATCTGGATCGATATTGGCATAGGTTCCCACCGCTCCTGAAATCTTACCGATACTTATCTGTTCTTTCGCTAAAGATAACCTTTTTATATTTCGATTAACTTCATCATACCATAAAGCAATTTTTAGTCCAAAAGTGATTGGTTCAGCATGTATCCCATGAGTTCTACCGATACAAATCATATCTTTGTAGCGGACTGCTTTTTTAGCCAATACCCTTTTTAGTTTATTTAAATCTAAAAGTAAAATTTTAGATGCCTCCTTTAATTGTAATCCTAAAGCGGTATCTAAAAGATCGGATGAGGTAAGACCCATATGTAGATACTGTGCATCCTTACCTAAACTTTCTACTAGATTATTTATAAATGCTACTACATCGTGCTGAGTTTTCTCTTCAATTGTTTTTATCTTCTCAATATTAAAAGTTGCTTTCTTTTTTATACGCAAAATAGCTTCTTTAGGAATTAGCCTCTTCTTAGCTAATGCCTCGCAGACAAGTATCTCAACCTGAAGCATCTTCTTAAATTTAAATTCATCCTCCCATATCTCTCGCATAGGAGATAAACTATACCTTTCTATCATTTTTAACTCCTCTCTTTAAGAGAAAATTATTATAACAGAAATAAAAGATATTATCAAATAAAAAGGTTTATTTTAAAGAAGAATTTTGATTAGGTTTTGGTTAAGTTTGAAGTTAGCTGTCACCCAAGATGCGACGATATCTTTTTTATATTTTTCCCAAAGAGAGAAATAAGTTTCCCAACCAAAAATAGAACCTTGACGGTTCACCCAAGAGGGGTTATCTAAATATTGGAAAAGACCATCAGGATAAACTTTAGATGCTACCGCTTTATAAGTCCACCAACACCAGTGAAAATCAAATTCCTCAAATATCTCTTTTACATCTTTGGTCCAATTTAACTCCTTATAGCAGTAGATGCATCTGGTATTCTGACCAAATTCACCTACAAATATAGGAATATTGTATTTTTCTTTTATCCTATAGTATCTATTAAGTATCTTTTTAAGAGTTATCTTTGACCAATCCCTCTTAAAAAATCTTCCTGGATACTTTAGATTAGGAACAAATCCAAAAGTAAACTCTAATGGCGCATAGAAGTGAATACTGTAAACTAAATTCTCTTCCCAAGGTTTACCTAAAAACTCTATATCCTGAGCCCAACGGTTCCCTTCTAAAA
>JAMWCN010000049.1 GCA_023819505.1 Candidatus Omnitrophota bacterium
TAACAGGAACTAATAGAAAACTTTATAATTTTTTAAATAGAGAGAAATTTAAAAAGAAAATTATAACTTTTGGTTTTATCGACAATATTGAAGAGTTGATGTCTATAGCAGATTTAATCATTACTAAACCCGGTGGTATCACCACTGCGGAAGCTCTAAGTAAAGGTCTGCCTATGGTAATTATAGAACCTCTACCTGGACAGGAAAGAAGTAATACCGATTACCTTGTTGATAAAAAAGTAGCTATAATAGCAAAGAAATCTTCATCTATAGATAAGATTGTTAAGGAAATTCTCTTAGATAAGGAGAGATTAGTTTCTATGTCAGAATCTGCAAAGATTTTAAGTAAACCGTATTCTGCTATTGAGATTGCAAAATTAGCAATTAGTCTCTGCGATAATGTCAATATTTGACCATTTTATCTTCTATCGAATAGGAAAGTTTTTAGCTGAACATCTACCTATAAACTTAAGCTATTTTATTGCAACATTGATTTCAGATATCCATTATATATTTGCCTACCGTGATCGTTATGAAGTAACCCAAAATTTAAAAGTCATATTTCCCAACAAGAACAAAAAAGAAATCTCTAAGATAAGGCTTAATCTATTTCGGAATTTTGCTAAATATTTAGTAGATTTTTTTCATTTTTCCAAATTAGATATGCATTATATTAAAAGAAAAATTAAGATTGAAAATATAGACCATCTTAATGAGGCTGTCTCTAAGAAGAAAGGAATAATAGGTCTAACTGCACATCTGGGGAATTGGGAGTTAGGTGGCATAGTGATGGCGATGCTTGGTTATGATATCTGGGCAGTAGCTTTACCCCATCAGGATAGAAGGGTAGATTCTTTCTTTAATATTCAAAGAGAAAAAAAGGGATTAAAAGTTATACCTATCTCTAATGCAAAAGATACCTGCCTTTCTTTACTAAAAAATAGCAAAATAGTTGCCCTCTTAGGTGATCGCGATTTTACTGAAAGTGGAATTTTAATAGAATTTTTTAAAAAACCGTCTCTTTTTCCAATAGGACCTGCAGTATTTAGTATCAGAACAGATTCACCCATTATCGCTGCATTTATGATAAGAGAAAAAAAAGATTTTTTTATTTTAAGGTTTGAAAAGCCAATATATCCACCTAAAGAAGGAACCTTAAAAGAGAAAATAAAAAAAATAATTACTCAATATAAGGTTATCTTCGAAGATTATATTCAGAAGTATCCAGAGCAGTGGTATATGTTTAGGAGATTTTGGAATGAATCTATGTGTAATAATACCTACCTATAACGAAGCAAAACATATAAGTAAAATTATAAAAGAAATTCTTAAGTATAATTTGAAGGTATTGGTAATTGATGATGGCTCAAAAGATGATACTTATAAAATAGCAAGTCTCTGTGGTGCAGAAGTTATAAGAAAGCAAAGGAATGAAGGGAAGGGTTCCTGTTTAAGGATAGGTTTTGATTACGCATTAAAAAATAATTTTGATGGAGTAATTACTATGGATGGAGATGGACAGCATCTTCCAAAAGAGATAATAAAATTTATTCAGAGAGCTGAAGAATCAGATAATTCTATATTTATAGGAAACCGTATGTTTAAACCTCTAAATATGCCCCTGATAAGGAGATTGACCAATTTAGTTATGTCTAGTTTTATATCTTTTATCATTAAACAGAAGATACCTGATACACAATGTGGTTTTAGACTTATAAAGAGAAAACTTTTAGAAAAAATTAAACTTTCTACTTCCCACTATGAAACAGATACAGAGATTATAATTATTGCATCTAAGATGGGTTATAAAATTGAATCTATTCCTATCGAGAGTGTATATTCAGGTCAGAAGACATATATAAATCCCATCATTGATACTTTAAGATTCGTATGGCTTATTTTAAAACAATACATAAAAAATAATGGATTATGAGAAGTTAAGAAAAAAAATGGTAGAAGAGCAGATCATCGCTAGAGGTATAAAAGACAAAAGGGTAATCAAAGCTTTTTATAAAGTAGAACGCCATCTGTTCGTTCCTCTTCATATAAGAGAATCATCATATGGAGATTTTCCTCTGCCGATAGGAGAAGGTCAAACTATCTCTCAACCCTATATGGTAGCCCTTATGACTGAATGCTTAAGACTTAAAGGTGATGAAAAAATATTAGAGATCGGAACAGGTAGTGGTTACCAAACAGCAATCCTTGCAGAGCTATCTAAAGAAGTACATTCTATAGAGAGGATAGAAACTTTAGCCAATAAAGCTAAACAAATTTTAGAAGAGTTAGGTTATAAGAATGTAAAGATATATGTTGGTGATGGAACATTAGGGTTACCTAAAGAGGCTCCTTTTGATAGGATAATCGTTACCGCTGCAGGCTCTTTAATTCCTCCACCATTAATTGATCAATTAAAAAAAGAAGGAATTATGGTTATTCCTTTAGGTGGTGCTTTCAGCCAAGTTTTAACTATTTTGGAGAAAAAAGAAGAAGGGATAGTTAAAGAGGAAGTATGCGGTTGTGTATTTGTTCCTTTGGTCGGAAAATATGGTGCTTAAATAGAGATGGATTGGATTTTTAAATTTCCTAAAGAGGTATCTGTAATGATAGTAGGTATGCTTCCTATATTTGAGTTAAGAGGTGCAATACCTTTGGGATTTTATTTTAAATTACCTATAATTAAAACATTTCTTTTAGCAGTTTTAGGTAATCTGGTTCCTGCTCTATTTTTGCTTTTATTTTTAAAACCGATTAGTGAATATCTACATAGATTTTTCATATTTAAAAGATTTTTTAATTGGCTTTTTGAACGCACAGGTAAAAGAGCTGAACTTGTTCAAAGGTATGAAGCGTTAGGTTTAGCTATTTTTGTAGCGATCCCACTTCCTATGACGGGTGCCTGGACAGGAGCAATAGTTGCCTCTTTATTTAAGATAAAATTTAGATATGCATTCTTTGCTATAACTATAGGAGTATTGATAGCAGGGATAATAGTAAGTTTACTTTGCATATTGGGAAAATTGAGCTGGCAGATATTACAATGATACAAGTTTATACAGGTAAAGGTAAAGGAAAAACTACAGCGAGTTTAGGTTTAGCTTTAAGAGCTGTAGGTGCAGGGCTAAAGGTTTATATTGCTCAATTCTGTAAGAGTGGCCGGTATAGTGAGATAAAAGTTCTAAAGAAGATAAAAGGTATAAAACTTGAACAGTTTGGTAGGGCTTGTTTTATAAAAAGAAAAATTTTAAGAGAAGATAGAGAATTAGCTAAAAAAGGTTTGGAGAAGATAAAAAAAATTGCTAAAACAAAAAATTACGATATGATTATTTTAGATGAGATAAATATTGCTCTCCACTTTAAGCTTTTAGATACTATTGAATTAATAGAATTGTTAAGATCTATTCCTAAAGATAAGGAGATAGTTATCACTGGAAGGTACGCACCCAAAGAGATTATAAAGATAGCAGACCTTGTATCAGAAGTAAAAGAAATAAAACATTATTATAGAAAAGGCATCAAAGCAAGAAAAGGGATTGAGTTTTAACTTGACAGGTTAAATAAGTCATTATAAAATTTTATCAATACAGGTCCTTTATAAAGGTTAAAAGGGAAGTGTCGTAAAAGCGACCGCAGTCCCGCTGCTGTGAGGAGGGACGAAAGCCTAAAAACCACTGTTCCGAATATTCGGAATGGGAAGGTGGGTAAGTAGGTTGATCTCCGAGCCAGAAGACCTACCTGTATAGAAGGCTTGCGCGGACGGGCCAGAGTAAAAACTAGGGTGCAACCCCGAAGCAAAATTTCCTTCGGGGTTTTTTATTTTATGATAAAAAAACTGACATCTCTTTTACTTATTATCTTTTGTTTATCTAAAAGTATTTCTGCTGAAGAAAAAAAATTAAGGATTATATCACTTGCTCCTTCCACAACGGAGATCCTTTTTGCTTTAGGATTAGACGATGAGATTGTAGGAGTAAGTTCATTCTGTAATTATCCTAAAAAAGCCTTAAAGAAACCTAAAGTTGGTTCTTTCAGTCAACCAGACATTGAGAGGATTGTCCTTTTAAGACCAGATATTGTGTTCTGCACAGGTTTAGAACAGAGTTTTTTTATCCAACGCTTAAAAGAACTAAATATAGAAGTATTCGTTAGTGATCCTAATAGTATAGAAGAACTATTTAATTCTATTATAAATATAGCTAAAAGGATAGATCGGTTAAAAGAGGCAGAACTTTTAATTTTAAAGATGAAAGGAGAGATCGAAAAGATCAGTTTAAAGAATAAAACTTTCTCTAAAAATAGAAGACCTAAAGTTTTTATCCAACTTTGGCATCATCCATTAATTACTGTGGGTAAATATTCAATTATAGATGAACTGATTTTTTTAGCAGGGGGTTTAAATATTACCCATCATATAAAAGGACCTTACAGTCATTTTAGTTTAGAGGAACTGATCTATTATAATCCAGATATTATCATCTTTACTTATATGGATCAAAGGATAAATAAATATATTCTTAATAATTATTTTGGTTGGAAATATATAACTGCTGTAAAAAGAGGAAATTTATATCAGGATATCGATCCGGATACAATTTTAAGGCCTGGGCCCCGTCTAATCGAAGGTCTGAAAGAAATCTATAAGAGATTGGAGCTTTTAAAACGATGATTTATAGATTTAAGAAAAGGGTATTATTTTTATTAATCGTTATATCTATCCTGATTGTAATTTTAGCTCTTAACTACGGTTCCAGTCCTATAACTTTATCTGAAATTTTTCTAAAACAGAATCGAACCATTCTTTATTTAAGAATATATCGGATAATTTTAGGAGCATTTGTTGGAGCAGGCTTAGCGGTATGCGGAGCAGTTTTGCAGGCAATCCTAAGGAATCCTCTAGCTGAACCGTATATATTAGGCACATCTTCCGGAGCATGTCTCTTTGCAGTTTTGGGAACATTTTTAAATGTATCTTATCTGTATTTACCTATTCTAGCGTTTTTAGGAGCAGTAATTGTAACTTTCTTAGTTTATTGTATGGCAAAGGAGGATGGTAAAATTCCTGTGCAATCTTTAATTTTGTCAGGAGTTATTGTTTCAGTTTCTCTATCAGGGGTGATTATGCTTTTGGTCTCTTTATCTCCTGATGAAGCAATCCATGGGATAGCTTGGTGGTTATGGGGAAGTTTAGAAATTTACGATTTTAAGGCACTTATCTTCGTTGGTGCTGTAGTTGCATTTTCAATTCTTATAATCTTTATCTTCAATCGGGAACTAGATGCGATAAGTTTAGGAGAGGAGGAAGCAATTCATCTGGGAATAGATATAGAAAGATTAAAAAAGATATTTTTTCTTTTAGTTTCATTCGTTGTGGCAACTATTGTCTGTATATGCGGAATAATTGGTTTTGTAGGTTTAATTGTTCCACACCTGGTAAGATTTATTTTTGGACCGCTTCACCGTAGAGTTATCTTCTATAGTATTATTTTAGGCTCAAGTTTCTTGGTTTTATCTGATACGGTTTCACGTAAGCTCTTAGCGCCTTCGCAGATTCCTATCGGAGTAATTACCTCTTTGGTTGGCTCAATTGCATTTATTATTTTATTAAAAATGAAACAGAAAATAAAGATAAGGTGAAAATAATATACGATATTAGAGAACTAAAAGGTGGCTATGGAGGAAAAGAAGTAATAAAAGGTATTTCTTTCCAAATCTATCAACAGGATTTTTTAGGTATCATTGGTCCAAATGGTTCGGGTAAATCTACTTTACTTAAGCTTTTAACTAAAGTTTTAGTACCTATGGGAGGGAAGGTATATTTTGAATCCAAAGATTTATTAGATATACATCTTAAGGAATTTTGCCAGAAAGTTGCCTTTGTAGGTCAGGAGACCATCATTAATTTTTCTTTTAAAGTAAAGGAAATAGTTTTAATGGGAAGGATTCCGCATCTAAAAAGATTTAGACAGGAGACAAAAAAAGATTTTTCGATATTAGAGATGGCTTTAAATTTAACAGATACCTTTGGTATTAGAGAAAGAGGTATAGATGAATTAAGTAGTGGTGAGCGCCAAAGGGTATTCATTGCTAAGGCTTTAGCGCAACAACCAAAAGTACTTTTTTTAGATGAACCTACAGCCCATTTAGATATTGGACATCAGATAAGAATTTTGGAACTTTTAAAAAAACTAAATGAAGATGAGGGATTAACTATCATAGTAGTCTTTCACGATTTGAATTTAGCAAGTGAATATTGCAATAGATTGATTCTTTTCAATGAAGGTTATGTCGTTAAATGGGGTAATCCCTCTGAGGTCTTGACTTATAAAAATTTGGAAGAAGTCTACAAAACTGCTCTTTTAGTAAAAGAGAATCCATTATCTAAAAAGCCTTTTGTGATTTTGTTATCTAAGAAGCAATGCGAAGAAAAATAAACTCAATTTTTAAAAATTTTTTAAAGAAGCGAAATTTTAAAATTATTCAATTAAGAAAGAGAGGCTATTCCCTAAAAGAGTTAAGTAAAAAATTTAATTTAAGTATAAGGCATATAAGTAGAATTCTGAAGATGTCTTAAATTGTCCATTTTTGTCTATTGACTAAAATTTTTAAGACAAATAGAATTTTTAAAAAATAAACCGAATAGATGAAGGAACTCCGGGTGAAATTCCCGGGACTGCCCAGCAACGGTAATCTCTTGATAGTATTTAAGAGGAGTCCGGTCGATCATCTATTTAAGGTCAAGTACCTTCTGGGGAAGGGAAAAAATTAAAAAGATCACCCGACCAAGAAGGTCGGGTTTTTAATTAAAATTAAAAAAGGAGGAATTAAGGTTGGCAGATAGAGTTGCTGCTTGCTCTTGGAGTAGTGGTAAAGACAGCTGTCTTGCATTATACAGAGTAATGCAAAATGGTTATAGGATTGCCTATATTTTTAATTTTATCTCTCATGAGTATGGCCGTGTCTCTTTTCATGGAACTAAAAGCGATTTAGTTCAACTTCAATCAGAGGCATTAGGTATTCCCCTGATACAGAAAGAGACTACAAAAGATACCTATGAAGATGTATTTAGAAAAACTTTACAGGAATTAAAAAGAATGAATATCAATCAGATTATACGAGGCGATATATACCTACAGGATCTACAGAAATGGGTTGAAAATATCTGTAATAGTGAGGGGTTTAAAGTTATCTCTCCCTTATGGGGAGAATCTACTCCAAGATTACTCAATAACTTTGTAAACCTTGGTTTTAAAGCAATAGTAACAAGTATACAGGCGGATAAATTAGATGAAAGCTGGCTCGGTCGTACAATTGATAAAAATTTCATCAAAGACTTACAGACCATAAAAGATGTGGATATATGTGGTGAAAAAGGAGAGTATCATACTTTTGTCTATGATGGGCCGATCTTTAATAAAAGAATAAATATAAAAAAGACAAAAAAACTATTAATTAATAATTTCTGGTTTTTAGATATCCAGGAATACAGTTTTGAAAAAAAAGAGAGGAGGTGGGTCTAATGAAAAAAGCTATATTAGTAGGGGTTTTGTTTTGGGTTTGGGTAGCATCTATATCAGCAGAGGAGGTGGAACTGGAAAAAATTGTGGTAACTCCTTATAGAAGTGAAGTTCTCTCAAAAATAGCAGGTGCAACTGTAGAAGAAATTGATGTAGAAGAAACTCAAAACAAAGGAATATATTCTTTAAAAGAAGCACTATCTGAATCTACAAGTATTATGAAGGCATCAAGTGGTTTAGGTGGAGATACCTCTATATTCTTAAGGGGTCATAACTCTTATCATAGTCGTCTTATGCTTGATGGGATAAAGATATACGATCCCATACTTACCA
>JAMWCN010000050.1 GCA_023819505.1 Candidatus Omnitrophota bacterium
CAAAAGAAGGTATATCCTTCTTTATAAACTCTTCTTCAATCGCTTTTATCTTATCCATAAGTTATCAGTCTCCTTTCCCTAATAAAAGATCTGGTCTTTTATTTAAAGTAAGTTTCAGTGCTTCTTTCTCCCTATACTCTTTTATCCTTTTATGGTCTCCAGAGAGTAAAATCTTTGGTACCTTCATACCCCTAAAATTTGCCGGTCTGGTATACTGGGGGTATTCTAATAAATTATATTCAAAACTTTCAATTTTCAAGGATTTTTTATCCCCCAATACTCCAGGGATAAATCTTATTACTGAATCTATCAAAACCATAGCAGGAAGTTCTCCTCCTGTCAATATATAATCACCGATGGAAATTTCCTCATCTATTAAATATCTTCTTACCCTTTCATCCACTCCTTCATAATGACCGCAGATCAAAATTAAATGTCTATTTTTAGCTAATTTTTTTACCAACTGATGATTAAGGATTTTCCCTTGAGGAGAAAGAAGGATAACTTTTGTTTTAGAAGAATTCCCCTGTATCTTTTTATAATCCTTACCTAAAATACTCTCCACAGCTCTAAAGATCGGTTCTGGCTTCATTACCATCCCTGAACCTCCACCAAAGGGACGATCATCTACTTTCCTATGTTTATCTAAAGAGTAATCTCTTAAATTGTGAACAAAAATTTTAACTTTTCCTTTCCGTTGAGCCCTTTTTATAATAGATTCATTTAAAACCGCCTCAAACATTTTAGGAAATATAGTAATGATATCTATCCTCATCTCTCTATATAGTTAGATAAAAATTCCTTTTTAAATTCTAAAAATCGATCTCTCTGAATTGCCTCTCTTATCTGACGCATAAGTTCTAAATAAAAATAGACATTATGTAAAGAGACAAGTCTTGAACCGAGCATCTCTTTAGCATTAAAGAGATGTCTTAAATAAGCGCGACTAAAATTCTTACAGGTATAACAGCTGCATCTATTATCCAAAGGATTCTCATCAGAAGCATAAGATGCATTACGCACAGTGATTTTTCCTTGCCAGGTAAAGGCAGTTCCATTTCTACCGTAGCGGGTAGGTATTACACAATCAAACAGATCTATCCCTAACTCCACCGCTTCTATAATCTCTAAAGGACTACCTAAACCCATAAGGTAACGTGTATTCTGTTTTGGTAGATGATTTAAACATAAGGATATAATATTATATCTTAAACTCTTTGGCTCACCAACAGATAATCCTCCTAACGCATATCCATCAAATCCTATATCTATTAAAGCCTTTATACAATCCAAACGTAAATTCTCATAGGTTGCTCCCTGTACAATCCCAAATAGTAAAGCACTATCTCTGTTGGTTTCAAAAACTATCTTCGAACGTCTTGCCCAATCAACGGTTCTATGCATGGCAATCTCTGCATAATCTTGGGGGCAAGGGTAATGTACACATTCATCTAAAGGCATAACGATATCGGAACCCAATCTTATCTGAACCTCAACAATATCTTCAGGTCTTAAGAAATGTCTGAAACCATCGATGTGAGACTGAAACTCCACTCCCTCATCACTTACTTTCCTTAAAAGAGCTAAACTGAATATCTGATAACCACCGCTATCGGTAAGGATAGGTTTTTGCCAACTCATAAATTTATGTAGTCCGCCTAATCTTTCAATCAATTCTATCCCCGGACGTAAGAATAGATGATAAGCATTAGATAAAATTATCTGTGCTCCACAGTATTCTAAATCGCAAGGAGATAAAGTCTTCACTGTTGCCTGTGTTCCTACAGGCATAAAACAAGGAGTATCTACCTCTCCGTGGAAGGTAGATAATTTAGCTAACCTAGCGGAGGTATCTTTTTCCTGATGGATTAATTTAAACATATCTTATTCAATGGAAGCTAAAGTTGAGTTGGGGAAGTAATACTTAAGGATATCTTTATAGCTGTATCCTCTCTTTGCCATAAAGTAGGCACCCCACTGACACATCCCTACGCCGTGTCCCCAGCCAATACCCTCAAAACTTATTTTATCTTTAGAAACTTTTAAGATGAAATTTGTGCTCCGAATTATATCTGGACCAACTGCATTTCTAAAATCTTTAGCAGAGATAATGAACTGTTTATCTTCAGTAGTAATTATCTTTAAGTATCTTACCCGACCAGAATTTGTCCGCTCCAAAATAATTATATCCTTTATTGAAATTTGAGAAAGACCCAATGACTTTAAAGATTCTTCGATAGATTTAAAATCCAAACTTACCTGCCATCTATAGTGAGGAGAGTCTTTGCAGAAATTACAGATCACACCTTTTAAAGGTGGTATATCTATATTCCAAAGTTGACTGGCGTCTTCAGTTGCACCTCCACAGGTAGCATGAAAATAGGCAGGAAATATCTCATTTTTATAAAGGAGGACCTTTCCTTTTGTCAAATTTACTGCTAAATTTGTCCATAAACGCTCAGAAAACCTACCACCGTAGACCTGCGAATAAACATCTTTGGTTAAATCGTAATCACGCGATCTATTATCTTGAATACAGTATAAGGCATAGGTGCGCGAAACTATCGCCTGTGCCTTTAAAACTTCCATAGGCCAACGGCTAGAAACTTCTTGATTTAAAACTCCCTTTATATAATCATCTAAATCTACGAAATTAATTAAATATAACTTATCTTTTCTTCTTATAATTAGAAGAGAACCTCTGTATTCTCTTCCATCTACCATAATATGAGCTGACTTTTTAGGCTTAAGAAGTAGAGATTCTATATTATAAGATTTATCTTTTAAGAATATAAAATTATTTAAAATGTATATTTTTGCATTTAAGTTTTTGGACTCTCCCAAAGATTTATTATTGTTATAATCGATCAACTCATAATAACCTTTTATTCTTAAATTGAATGAACTTATATCCTTAGCTATAAGAACGCGCACATAATTCTTTTTAGGATAAGAAAAAGAGTTATTTAAAAAGCATAGAATTAAAATAAAGCTAATTAAAGAGGATTTAATTATTTTTAGCGCCGAGACCATAGCCAGATCAATAAGCTAACAACTATACTGATAATTATAGAGGTAGTGAGAGGGAAATAAAATATGAAATTTTTTTTCTGGATGAATATATCTCCAGGGAGTTTTCCTATATAGGGAATCTTCTCTATAAATACTAAAATTAACCCCACCCCTATCAAAAGGAATCCTAAAATGATAATCAATTTTCCTATCGCTTCCATCTCTCTATTTCCGAATAAATACATCCGCAGTATCTTTGACAGTAAAGATCTTTATTTTTGGCAAAAGTATATGCTTCTTTAAAACCCCCTCTAAAATCATCATAATAAAATTCTATACCTAAATCTTTAGCGATTGAATTTCCAATCTCTTTTAATCTTTCTTGATTCTGATAGGGACTAACTAAGAGTGTAGTAGAGAAGTATTTAAAATTATTTTTTTTAGCAAACTCTGCGGTATTTTTAAAACGCAACCGCCAACAGAGAGGACACCTTTTCTCTTTTGCCTCAGAAAAATTAATTTCTCTAAAAAAATCTTGCGGCCTATATTCTGGATAAAAGATCTCTAAATTTAGTTCTTTATTTAATTCCTCCAGTGTTTCTTTACGTTTTTTATACTCTGAGAAGGGATGGATATTGGGATTGTAAAAAAAACCTTTTATTTTGAATCCTTTCTCCTTAAGCACCTTAAAAGGATAGATTAGACAAACTCCACAACAGATATGAAGTAGAATCTCCATATTTTTAAAAGAGTTTTACTTGATCCTCTTTAGGATAAGAGAGACCAAAATGTTGAAAAGCTAATTTTGTCGCTACCCTCCCTCGAGAGGTACGCTTAAGATAACCTGCTTTCAAAAGGTACGGTTCAATCATATCGATGATTGTATCCGCTTCCTCATTCAAAGAAGCTGCTAAAGATTCAATTCCTACCGGACCTCCACCGTAATTGAAGATAATCGTCCTTAAAACTTTGCGATCTATCTCATCAAAACCCGCTTTATCTATCCCTAAACTTTCTAAAGCTTGGATAGCGGTCTCTTTATCGATCCTCTTTAACTTAGCTACCTGAGCATAATCACGGATACGTCTGAGGAGTCTGTTAGCTATACGAGGGGTTCCTCGAGAGCGCTTGGCAATCTCAACAGCTGCAGATTCTTCAATTTTAATTCCCAAAATACAAGAAGAATTTTTAATAATTTGAGCAAGTTCTTCTATAGAATAAAAATCTAAATGATAAAATATTCCAAATCTTCCCCTCAAAGGTGCACTTAAAAGTCCAGTGCGTGTAGTTGCTCCTACTAAAGTAAAAGGTTTTAGGTTAAACTTTATCGTCTTAGCATAAGGACCTTTATCGATAACAAAATCTATCTGGAAACTTTCCATAGCAGGATATAAAAATTCTTCCACAATTTTAGGAAGGCGGTGTATCTCATCAATAAATAGGATATCTCCCTTCTCCAAATTAGTTAATATTCCGATAAGATCCCCTGCCCTTTCAATCGCTGGTCCAGAAGTTGAGGTGATACGCGTACCCATCTCATGGGCAATTATGTGAGCTAAAGAAGTCTTTCCTAAACCTGGAGGTCCACTTAAAAGGATATGTTCTAAAGGTTCCTTTCTCTGTTTAGCAGCTAATATAGAAATCTGAATATTCTTTACTATCTCTTTATGACCCACAAAATCTTCCAAACGCATGGGTCTTAAAGAGAGATTAAGGATCATATCCTCTTCAGTTTCTTCTTTATAAGTTATATTTTTAAGTTTTTCTTGCACCATAGGGAAGGATATTTTCTGTATTACGGATAATCTCTATTTCAGAAAATAACTTCCTTTGAACCGCCTTTATTTCCTTTAAACGGATCAATTCCAAAACAGCCAAAAATGTTACAATTATCTCTAATTTATCCTTTGCACTGTTGAAAAGTTCAGAGAGTAAAATTATGGGTTTCTCCAATAACATATGCAGGATATCGTGAATTTTTTCCTCAACTGTAAACTCATCTTTTATTACTTCATAAAAAAGGTTTGCTGGTAGTTCCTTCAAAACCTCTGAGAAAGCTGAAAGTAAATCAAAAAGACTTGCTTCAAAATATACCTCCTGCGTCTTTTCCATCTCTAAAGGAACCGGTCTTTTGAAAACATTTTGACGCTGAATTTCTTTCTGTCTTAACTCCTCAGCGATCCTCTTAAATTTTTCGTACTCTAAAAGTTGATTGACCAATTCTTGACGGGGATCAGAAACTTGTTCCTCAACAGGTGTCTCTTCAGCAGGTAAAAGCATTTTTGATTTTATCTCCATCAAAGTAGAAGCCATAACTAAAAACTCACCTGCTACTTTCAGATCTAAAAAGCGCATCAATTCTAAATATCTTAAATACTCCTCAGTTATCTGAGCTATAGGGATATCGTAAATATTAAGATGATCCCTCTTTACTAAATAGAGGAGAAGATCAAGGGGTCCTTCAAATATCTCTAATTTTATTTTATAACTCATATTATACCTACTATACTTTTTACTTCTTTCAATGTAGAAGATGCTACTTCTTTTGCTCTCTGAGCTCCTTTAGCCAATATCTCTAAAACTAACTCTTTATTATAAAATCTTCTCTTTTGCTGAATACCTTCTAAAAAAACAATCAGTTTAGAGGCAAGCATACCTTTACATTCTACGCATCCCAATCTTCCCTCCTGACAGCTACTTGCTATTTCTTTTAAAGAAAGTTTTTGTTTTATCTTATCATCTGTAAATATACGATGATAAGTGTATACATTACATATTTTAGGATTTCCTGAATCTGTCTTCTTTATCTTTTTTGGATCGGTAATCATGGAGAGAACCTTTCTTTTTATATCCGAAGGTTTCTCTGAAAGGGCAATATAATTATTATAACTTTTAGACATCTTACGATTATCTATCCCTAAAAGACGACTCTCTTCAGTAAGCAAACTGGAAGGCAAAACAAAAACTTCTCTTTTATAGAGATGGTGAAATCTCCTTGCAATTTCTCTTGCAAGTTCTAAATGGGGAAGTTGATCCTCTCCGATAGGAACAACTTCTGCTTTATAGAGAAGAATATCAGCAGCCTGTAAAACAGGATATCCTAAAAATGCATAATTGCTGATATCTTTTAACTTAAGTTGTTTCATCTGTTCTTTGTAGGTTGGGCAACGCTGGAGCCAAGATAAAGGAGTAATCGTAGCTAAAATCATTGCCAATTCCAGATGTTCCTCAACATCAGATTGCTTGAAAATAACGGATCTGTTTGGATCTATCCCTACACTCAACCAATCTATAACATTATCGATAGTATAATTTTTTATTATTTGGGGATCTTTATACTCACTCATCAAAGCATGCCAATCTGCAACCATAAAGAAACAACGGTAGCTTTCCTGTAATTTTAACCAATTATTTAAAGCACCTACTAAATGACCTAAATGCATAGGTCCGGTAGGGCGCATCCCACTTAAAAGAACGGAAGTATTTTTCATATCTTTAAATTTGAGGGGTTATCTTCTGAATCTCATAAGCTTCGATAACATCTTCTTCCTGTATATCTTGAAAATCTCCTAAGCTTATACCGCATTCCATACCTTCTACCACTTCTCTGACATCATCTTTAAATCTTTTCAGAGAAGATATCTTTCCCTCAAATACAACTTGATCGTTTCTCTTTAAGATAACTTCACTATTACGTAAGATCTTACCTTTACTCACATAGCAACCTGCTACCACTCCTACTTTAGAAAGTTTAAAGATCTTTCTTACCTCTGCTTTACCTAAAAATATTTTTTTTATCTTCGGTTGAAGCATCCCTTGTAGAGCTAATTTTATATCATTACTTAACTCATAGATTACATTGTAAAGCTTTGCCTCCAGCCCTTCTTCAGAGGCTATCTCCTTTGCCTTTGCTTCATAGGAAACATTAAAACCCAAAATCAATGCTTTGGAGGCAGAAGCCAAAACTACATCTGAAGTATTTATATCCCCTATACCTTCATGGATAATGTTGATGGAAACTTTTTCAGTTTTTATCTTTTCTAAAATATCCTTTATTGCCTCTAAAGAACCAGAGGTATCTGCTTTAAGTATAATTTTAAGTTCTTTTATTTTGCCTTCCTTCAATTGATCAGAAATTGTCTCTAAAGTTATCTTCTGTATAGTTTTAGTTGACTCTTTCCTTTTCTCCTGTCTAAGGAGAGAGATCTGTTTAGCTAATCTTTCTTCTTTTACTACAAAAAACTCATCTCCTGCCTGTGGTAAACCACTTAACCCTAAAATCTTAACAGGGGTAGAAGGATAAGCCTCAGATAATCTACGGCCATACTCATCAAACATCGCTTTAATCTTACCAAAATGTAAGCCTACCACCAAATTATCATTTATCTTTAAAACTCCATTCTGTACTAAAAGAGTGGCAACTACTCCTTTATCACTGCTTAATTGGGATTCAATAACTACTCCTTTAGCTTGTCTCTGATAATCTGCTTTCAAATCCATCATCTCTGCCTGCAGAATAATTAATTCTAAAAGTTCATCTATACCTTGGCCTGTCTTTGCAGAAACAGCAACCATTACTGTTTTTCCTTGCCAATCCTCAGGGACTAAACCGTATTCACTGAGTTGTTTCTTTACTTTCTCCACATCAGCTTCTGGCTTATCTATCTTATTTATTGCTACCATGATAGGAACCCCTGCTTCCCGTGCATGGTCTATCGCTTCTATCGTCTGAGGCATAA
>JAMWCN010000051.1 GCA_023819505.1 Candidatus Omnitrophota bacterium
CAATTATGGGGCACTGGTTAGGTTTTTGGGATTACCCTGCACCTTTTTATGGTGATAGTAATTTTAGAGAGAAAATAAAAAAGGATGTTTTAGAAATGGTAAGGACTTATAAAGATCAAGAAGGTCTGCTTTTTTGGGTTTTGGGTAATGAAAACAACTATTCCTTCTCTGGTCAGATCAATCCTTGGTCCAACGAAGAGATAGATAAAGAGCCCAATCCTTATAAGCAGAGACTGATGCGAGCAGAAATTTACTATTCTTTTGTAAATGAGTTAGCTAAAGAGATAAAAAATATAGACCCCCAACATCCTGTAGCTATGGGAAATGGAGAGTTGGTAAGTTTAGAAATCGCTTCTAAAGTCTGTCCAGATATAGACATAGTTGCCTGCATTATCTATCGGGGAAAAACTTTTGGTAATCTTTTTAAATCACTGAGAGCAACTTTCGATCGTCCAATATTTCTTTCAGAGTTCGGTGCAGATAGTTACGATGCTTATAAAAACAGAGAAGATCAAAATATGCAGGCTTATTTTTTAGAGATGCAATGGCGTCAAATATATGAGAATATAGCTAAAAACAAAGGAGAGGGAAACTGTCTTGGTGGAACTATCTTCGAATGGAGTGATGAATGGTGGAAGCATACTGAATATGATCGGTCAAGTTGGTCGGTCCACGATACAGATGCAGGCTGGTCAAATCCTTCTTACTATTTTGATATTCAGGCAAAGGATAATAAAAATATGAATGAGGAGTGGTTTGGAATAGTAGCTTTATCTAAAGAAAAAAATTGTGGTTTAGATAAACGTATCTTGCGTAAAGCATATTATGTAATAAGGGATTTCTGGAAAAAGTTAGATTCTGATAAGGTTTTAAAAAAGAAGACCAAATGAAGTTAATTCGATTAATATTTTTTATTTTTTTATTCCTAAGTAATAACTATCTATATGGTGAAATAGATCTTTTTTCCTTAAAAGAAAGTTATTTTAGAGATAATCGGTATCAAGAGTTTATAGATTATCTAAAAAGTTTAAGAAAGAAAAAGGCAGTTGAAGATTCAGAGATATCTTACTATATCGCTTTAACTAGATTTAAACAGCTTAAATATTTAGAAGAGATTCAAGATTGGAATGAATATTTTAATTACGGGGATGATTACCGTCGACAGATATCTGAAGAACTTAAAAAAGTAGTCGATACTGTTTCCTCCAAAGATAAAATAAAACTTTACGCTTATTCACTTTTATGGCAATTTTATAACGAACAGGATCCTGCTGAAGAATCTAAAGTAAAAAGAAAGCTTTTGGAAACTTGTTATTTATACGCTCAAGAATCCTCAGATATAGAGCCTATAAGAGAGATAGCGGATATATTTTTAAATTATAATAATCAAACCGAAGCTTCAAAATTATACCAACTTTATGTAAGGAGACTTTCTAACTTGGAGAAAGATTTTAGAAAAATAAAGGAACTTGCCCAATCATATTTAGATAAATCAAATATAGATTTGGCAATTCCCCTTTATGATACCTATATGGAAAGATTGCTCCAGCAATCAGAAGAGGATATTTTAAAAGAGCTCCTATATATTGCTAAAAGTTTCTCTTTTAAAAAAGAAGGTAGATATGATTTAGTATATGCGGAAAAAGTATTTAAAAAAATAGAAGAGCTTTATGGGAGAGAAGTTTTTGATGAGGCATCCTTATATATAAGGGCTTATAATTTAGAAAAATATAAAGATTACAATGGGGCATTAAATCAGTATTTAGAATTTATAAAAAGATTCCCCCAGAGTAAAAATATCGATGAGGTATTTTTTAAAATCGGAATAATTTATGCTTATAGTTTAGGAGACTTAGAGAAAGCGAAGAGTTATTTTAAGAATTTAGCAGAAAAGCAGGAATTCTCTGTTTATGTAGCTTCTAGCCTCTATCAATTAGGATTAATTTTACAGTGGGAGAAGGATAATTCTGGTGCAAAAAATTATTATTCAGAATTGCTCGAGAAAGCAAAGGGCGATTTTGAAGACTTATGCAATTTAGTTAAAGAGAGATTAAAAGAGTTAGATACAGATGCCCCGATAGATTATAATCTAAGAGTATTTTTAGATTTATCTTTTGGCAAAGATAGGATCTTTGAAAGGGGATTTGTGGATTTAAAAACAGATAGTTTTAGAATTCCCAAAAATAAAACTATAAAGATTTTTGCTTCTGTCTCTAATCTTGAGAGCGGTTGTATGCCGATAGAGTTAAATTATCTTTGGTCAGGAGACATCTACAGCTACAGACCATCTAACCAACAGAGAGAATTTTTCATTTCCTATCTTTCTTCTGGAACGAAAATAATCTGTCTTGTATTAGTTACGCCTGCTGGTTTCTTAGATAGAACTTTTCTTATAATCGATGTAGAATAATCTCTGAATCTTCTTGACTTATATTAAGTTAAGTAGTATAAATAAATTGTTATGGAAATAAATTATTTTTTAAAAGAGAATAGGTATCTAACTGAAAAAGATCGGCGCAACCTTTCAATTATAGATATCATACGTAAATATGGACCTATCAGTAAACCTGAAATTTCTGAGAAGATAGGGATCAATATAGTTACTATCTCTAATTACTTAGATGAATTTTTAAAGAAAAATTTTATCATTGAGACTCAATTAGATGTTTCTGAAGGTGGGAGAAGACCTTTACTTTTAGATTTAAATCCCAAAGCAGTTTATACAATCGGTGTAGGATTAAATCTTTTAAATGTCATAGGTTTATTAGTTGATTTTAAAGGAAATATTATATATAAAGTTCAGATGGATAAACCCCGTCCCTCTGCAGGTGAGATTACTGAGTGTATATTGGAAATTATCGGAAAGATTTTACAGCGTTCTAAGGAGTATATAGCTAATATTAAAGGAATAGGCGTAGGGATGGCAGGTTTAATTAATAAAAGGGACGGTTCTATCCGTTGGCCGGAAAAAATAGATAAGCATTACAATTACATCTCTATTGATATACCTTTGCGTAGTCTTATCCAGAAAGAATTCGGTTTTCCTGCTATTATTGATAACGATGCTACCTGTGCCTGTTTTGGTGAGATATGGCGGGAGAAAGAATTGGAATATAAAAATCTTATATATATGTTTTCCGGTGTAGGTTGTGGTTTGATGATAGAAGGAGATATATATCGAGGTTCGCAAGGTTATGCAGGTGAGGTAGCTATTCATAATTATAGGGAAGAAGAGCTTTTTAACTGTGAATTTGGTAATAGCTGTTTTCTAAAACCTTGGGAATACGATTTAGGAATGGTTGAGGATTTAAAAAGGATTTTATCTAAAGATAAAAAACATACTCAACAGATTATGGAACTAGTAGATAATAAAATAGAAAATATCGATCTTAAAACCATCTTTACTGCCTCTCACATGAGGAATCCTTTAGTAGAGGAAGTTTTATCAAAAGCAGCAAAACGCCTTGGAATAAAGATTGCTTTTTTGGTGAATCTTCTGAATCCCGATGCAGTGATAATTGGGGGAGGTTTAGAAGAAGCAGGAGAATTTTTTTTGAAGAGAGTAATTCAGACAGTGAAGGATTGGACTTTTCGAGAAATAAATGAGGATTTAAAAATTTTATATTCTCATTTGAAAGAAAATGCTTCTGCTTTTGGGGCGGCTACTTTGGTAATGAGAGAGGTAATTATAAATTTATAAAAGATAAATTTTAGGAGGTTAAATATATGGAAAAAAAGATAAGGTTATTATTTTTTGTATTAGTTATTATAACGATTGCTAGTATCCTTTTTGGAATTTCTGCAATCAATTCCCGGGAAGCTTTGAGGAAAGAATACGAAGAGGCCAAAGAGATATTTAAAAGAGAAAATTCTGCTTTAACAAAAAAAGCAAATCAGGCTTTAGAAGAAAAGAAAAATTTAGAGAAAAGACTTGAGGAGATAAAGATGGAGTTAGACAAGATTTCTGCAGAGAGAAATGAACTTCAAGCAAAGTACAATGCTATTACTAAAGAAAAAGAAGAGCTTTTAAGTAGAATAAAAACTCTTAGTTCTGTAGCAACTATTTCTGCCCCTCCTTCACCCACAAAACCAACTGAAACACCAGATAGTTATTGGGCAGGGATTTTACAGGAGAGAGCTCGTCTCCAGATAACTGTAGAGCGTCTTAAGGATCAGTTAGATAAATTTGTAGTAGAGATGGAAGAAATAAAGAAGGATAAGTCTAATTTGGAGCTAGAGATAAAAAATCTCCAACGGGATAGAGAAGATTTGAGTCGTCGTCTTGAATATGCAAGAAAAATAGCGGATTCTTTATCGTTAGATTTAGTAAGAGAGAAGAAAGATAAACAGAGATTAGAAGAGGAGCTTAAGGTTTTAAAGAGTGAGCACTTAGCAGCGGTACGCAAATTAAATACTTTAAATGAAGAGAAATTTAACTTAGAGAAAAGGATCCGTGAGATAGAAACAGAAAAGTCTAAATTAGAGCATAAAGTAAAAGAAGAGGCATCACTTTTAGAAGAGAAGCCTTCTTTCGAAACAAAAGAAACCGAAAAGACCCCTTCTTCTAAAGAATCTGTAGAGCTTCCGCCTATTGTAGTGCGTCCTCCTGAGATAACTTCAGAGACATCCCCAGTGGGAACTCTAAATGAGGGAAAGGTTTTAGCAGTAAATAAAGAGCATAACTTCATCGTTATAGATTTGGGAGAAGAACAAGGGATAAATGCAGGTAATATTTTTGAAGTTTATAGGGGTAATCAAAAAATTGCTACTGTGGAGGTAATTCAGACACGAAGGAATGTTTCTGCTTGTGATATCCGTCAACAGCTAACCCCTATAAAGGTAGGGGATAGGGTAATAAGATAATAAAATTGTCTTTATATATTTTATATTAAATAATGTCAAGAAAAAGAAAAGGCACCTCTTCTATTTCTATTAAGGATGTAGCTCAGCTAGCAGGTGTATCTATTGCTACTGTATCAAGAGTAATTAATAAAGTTCCTTCCGTAAAAGAGGAGAACCGCAAGAAAGTATTTGAGGCAATTCAACGTTTAAAATTTAGACCTTCTGTTTCTGCCCAAAGGTTAGCTTCAGGGAAAAGCAATGTTATAGCTTTAGTTATTCCTCGTTATGAAGGTATATTTTATTCCTTTTACGCCTTAGAGCTTATTCGAGGAGTAGGGACGATCTGCGACGCTTTAAAGCTCGATTTACTCTTACATCTTGCAGATAGTCATTCAATTTTAGATTTTTCAGGAGTGGGAGGGGTGATCTTTGCAGATATTATCGGCAACCGTCATCAGGTAGAAGATGTCCTGGAGAGAAAGATACCTTCTATAGTAATAAATAATTATGTGGAAGATCTAAAGATTAGCTGTATCGCTATAGATAACTTTAAAGGTGCACAGTTAGCAGTGGAATATCTAATTAGTTTAGGACATAGAAGGATTGCTCATATTACTGGTGATTTAATAACACAGGCAGCGGTGCAGAGGTTAGAAGGATATAAGGCTACTTTAAAAAATAAAGGTATAGCTTTAGATGATAACTATATTGTAAAGACAGATTATTCTCGAGGTCAGGCAAGAGAGGCTACAGAAAAACTTTTAAGTTTACAGCTTCCTCCTACAGCTATCTTTGTTGCCTCTGATTCTATGGCTTTGGAGGTAATGGCAGTAGCTATTGAAAAAGGATTTAAGATTCCTTCCGATTTATCTATTGTAGGTTTTGATGATAATCCTTCTGGTTTATACGCTCCTGTAGCTTTAACTACTGTAAGGCAACCTCTAATTAAAATGGGAGAGGAAGCGGTAAAATATCTAGATTTAATAATGAAAGGAAAACAACCTACAATAAAGAAAACCCTACTTAGTCCGGAATTAGTAATTAGGGAATCTTGTAGTCAAATTAAGGTCTCTTGATATACACAATTTATTGTATCATATAAAAATTAGAATACTATATATAGTATTTTTTTCTTGACAGGATTTAAAGATTGTGTTATAATTTAATTAGAAATTAAAAAGGAGGAAGAGATGGAGTTAGCTTTGTCTGAGAATGCGCTTAAGGTTTTAGAGAAGCGCTACCTAATGAAGGATGAGCAAGGTAAAGTAATTGAAACTGTTGAGGGATTATTCCGTAGGGTAGCTAAAGCAATCGCCTCTAGCGAAAGACTATACGGAAAAAAAGAAGAAGAGATAAAGCAGTTAGAGGAAGCTTTTTTTGAGATGATGACTTCTTTAGAATTCATGCCCAACTCGCCATGTCTGATGAATGCAGGAAAAGAGTTGGGGCAGTTATCTGCCTGTTTTACTTTGCCTATAGAGGATTCTATGGAATCAATTTTTGAAACTCTAAAAGCAACTTCACTGATTCATAAATCTGGAGGGGGAACCGGTTTTTCCTTTTCACGTCTAAGACCAAAAAATGCGGTAGTAAGATCTACAGGAGGAATTGCCTCGGGTCCGGTTTCATTTATGAAGGTCTACGATGCAGCCACGGAAGCGGTTAAACAAGGTGGAAGCAGACGCGGGGCAAATATGGGGATTTTACGTATAGATCATCCAGATATCTTAGAATTTATTACTTGTAAAGACAAACATGGTCAAATCCCCAATTTCAATATATCGGTAGCAATAACAGATGAGTTTATGCATAAGGTAGAGAGAAATGAAGATTACGATTTAATTGATCCCCATACAAAAAAAGTGGTAAAAAGACTTAATGCAAAAGAAGTTTTTGATTTAATTGTTAGACAGGCACATAAAAATGGAGAACCAGGAGTAATCTTTATCGATCGCATAAATGAAGCAAATCCTACACCGCATTTAGGCGAGATCGAAAGCACCAATCCCTGTGGTGAACAACCACTTTTGCCATATGAGTCCTGCGATTTGGGTTCAATTAATCTGGCGCGGATGTATAAAAAAATAAATAACCATTACCAGATCGATTGGGAAAGATTAAGAAAGATAGTAAGACTAGCGGTACAGTTTCTGGACAATCTAATTGATGTAAATAAATACCCTTTAGCCCAGATAGAGGAGGCAACCAAAAAGACGCGTAAAATCGGTTTAGGTGTAATGGGTTGGGCTTCTCTTCTGTGTCGACTGAATATCCCTTACGATTCCGAAGAGGCAGTTAATTTAGCAGAAAAAGTAATGAGTTTTATTCTGGATGAGGCAATAAAAAAATCTTGTGAATTAGCTAATGAGAAAGGAACATTTCCTGCTTATAAAGGAAGTATCTGGGAGAAGAAAGGTATTTATTTAAGAAATGCTACCTTAACTACCATTGCTCCTACAGGAACTATAAGTATTATTGCTGGACCTTGTTCTTCTGGGATAGAACCTCTCTTTGCCATCGTTTATTATCGGGAGGTTATGGATAAGACCCGACTTTATGAAGTGGAACCTTACTTTACTGAAATTGCCAAAGAAAGGGGGTTTTATTCAGAGGAACTTATGCAGAGGATTGCCCAAGCCGGTTCTATTAAAGATTTCAAAGAGATACCTGATGATGTAAAAAGAGTATTTGTTACCGCCCATGATATTTCTCCTTATTGGCATATAAAGATGCAGGCAGCATTTCAAAAATATGTGCATAATGCTACAAGCAAAACAATAAATTTTCCTTTTGAGGCAACAGTTGAAGATGTTAAGAATGCATATCTTTTAGCATATAAATTGGGTTGTAAAGGAATTACCG
>JAMWCN010000052.1 GCA_023819505.1 Candidatus Omnitrophota bacterium
AGGGAAGTAGAACTTAAAAGAGTAAATTTAAAATTTCCTTTTAATTTAGAGATATTGGATTTAGAAATTAAGGATTTAGCCAATATAAAGTATCTTTATCTTTCTCCCAGTCTATTGGGCTTTCTTTCCGGCAGGCCTGCCTTCAACGAAATAAGATTAGAGAGAGCAGAGATAAATTTTTCCAGAGGCAGTCCTTCTATAGAAGAGAAAAAAGAATCAAATGTTGAAACAGAGATAACTTTTAATCTAAAAAGACCACCGCTAGAGGCTATTTTTAAAAGGATAGAATTTAAAAATTTAGATATAAATTTTGTTGATTATAATGTAGATCCTAAAGGTTTTAAACTGATCTTAAAAGATCTATTTTTATCTATTGAAAACTTAGTTTTATTTCCTGTATCCATAATTACTAATTTTAGCCTTAAAGGAAAAATACCTTGGGCAACGGATATTTCAGGTGGAGAAATTGAGTTTGTGGGTTGGGTAAATTTTTACAAAAAAGATATTCAGGCACACCTAGAAATAAATAATATCGATGGGGTATATTTTTGGCCCTATTACCGCAGATGGATAGATATAGAAAAAGCAAGAATTCAAAAAGCCTGTTTAAATTTCAAAAGTGATATTATGGGATTAAATAACGACTTAATAGCAAATTGTAAATTAGAACTATCTGAGATTGTTTTTAAACCAAAACCTCAAGAGGAGCCAGAAGATAAAGCTTATCAGATAGCCAAGAATATCTTGGAGATATTAAGAACTATAGATGAGGATAAAGTAAGTTTAAATTTTACTATCCATACACAGATGGATAAATTTAAATTCAATTTTGAGAATATAAGAATTGCGTTTGAGAATAAAATTAGTGAAGGGATAAAATCTAAAAAGATAGATTCTCAATCTTTATTAGTTTTACCAACAGATTTTCTTAAAAGTGCTATAAAAGGAACTACTGAGGTTACCAAGATATTTATTGAAAGTACATTGGAGGTAGGAAAGACTATTAAAGATGTTTTAATCGGTCCTTTTAAAAAGGATAAAGAGCAACAATGATGGGTATGTACAGAGGTCCTGAAAGGAGAAAATTTATAAGAATAAAGGTTAACTTTATAGTTAATTATTATGTAGACCACCCCTTCTCTTTAAGGAGGCTTATGGGAATAGATAAAGAATATTCTGGTCTTATGTTAGATTTAAGTGAAGAAGGTATGGGAATTTTAGTAGATTATAATCTTCCTGCCGAGACAGTCCTTTCTATAAATTTTGTCTTAATTAATCAAAATTCACTTTATGATAAACTTACAAAGATAAATCTTTTTGGTCAGGTATGCTATAATTTAAGTCTTAAAAAGGGTGAATACAGATTAGGAATTCATTTTATAGATATAGAAGAAGCTGATAAACTAAAAATACGAGATTTTGTATGTAATAGGGCTGTATCAAATAGCTCTTAAAGATAATTGGCGAGCGTAGCTCAACTTGGATAGAGCACAGGACTGTGGCTCCTGGTGTTGCGGGTTCAAATCCCGTCGCTCGCCCTTTGTAAAAATTCTTTAAAGGGGATAAATGATGAGAGAACTTATTTTGGTAGGAGATAGGGTTTTGATTTTGCCTGATGAAGGTCAAGATCGCACCGATACCGGACTTTATCTGCCTGAAGGGGTAAAAGAGAAAGAAAAAGTACAAAGTGGAATGGTAATTAAGGTAGGTCCGGGTTATCCTGTACCAGACCCTTCTAGTTTAGAAATTGAACCTTGGCAGAGCCAAAAACTGGAGAAGCGTTATTTTCCCCTACAGGCAAAAGAGGGAGATTACTGCATTTTTTTAAGAAGCGCAGGGATTGAGATAGAGTATGAGAAGAAAAGGTACATAGTAGTTCCACATTCAGCAATTTTGATTCTTTTAAGAAATGTTGAGTAATGAGATCTATAATAGTATTTTATATTGTTACTATAATTATTAGTACTTTTATTGGTTTCCTTTTAGTTTACTTTTCAGGTTTAACCGCTCATCCTAAAAAGAGAGGAGAAAAAAAGGAGGTAGATTTGTCTACATATACAGTTGAAGATTCTTTAGAAAAGAGCATATTTGAAGAGGTAAAGACCATTTTGGGTCCTTCTCAAAGAAGTTTAGAGTTAACTAAAAAGATCTCTCAGGTTTTTAAGAAGGAGTTGGAAGAAAAAATAAATTATACAAAAGAAGAGTTATCTAAAAAATACGAGACTATAGTTGAGGAGAAGACAAGAAATGAAGAGATTGCCTGGAAGAAATATAAAGAAATTCTTTCTGATAAAAAAGAAACAGAGGCGGTTATCCGTAGTGTTGCTGAAGGTTTGGTTGTTTTAGATGCGAAAGGAAATGTAATAATGATAAATCCTGCTGCGGAGAGACTTTTAGGAATCTCTTCTAAAGAGAAAGTAGGTAAACCCCTTTTGGAAGGAATTAAAGAGGAGCAACTTATCTCTTTGGTAAGAGGGACTGAAGAAAATAAAGAGATAGAACTGATCAGCCCTAATGAGGAGACTAAGAAAATCTTACGCGCAAGCAGTGCAGTGATTGAAGATGAAAATGGTAAACCCATAGGTATGGTTTCGGTATTGAGTGATATTACAAAACAGAAAGAACTTGATCGCTTAAAATCAAATTTTGTTTCAAATGTAACTCACGAACTACGCACACCTTTAGTAGCTATGGAAAAATCAATTTCACTTCTGCTTACCCAGGATATTCCTGAACCCCAGCAGAGGGAGTTTTTAGCGATTACCCAGCGTAATTTAAAAAGACTTACACTTTTAATTAATGATTTACTTGACCTCTCTAAACTGGAAGCAGGAAAGATGCAGATAACACGTCAACCTTCCTCTATAGTCAATATTATAAATGAGGCAATTTTAGGATTGGAAACTTGGGCAAAAACAAAGTCTTTAACTATTAATAAAATAATTGAGGACGATCTTCCCCAGATAAATGTTGATCCTAATCGGATACTACAGGTCTTAAATAATCTAATCGGTAATGCGATAAAGTTTACACCTTCAGGTGGAAGTATAACCGTAGAGGCCCATTTTATAAGGGAGAATAACGAAGTAGAGGTAAGTATTCAGGATACAGGAATAGGTATATCTAAAGAAGACCTTCCTAAAATATTCGATAAGTTCTTTCAGGTAGGAGAACGTGCATACACAGATATAGGTGGAACTGGGATTGGACTCTCTATAGCTAAAGAGATAATTCAACTCCATAAAGGTAGGATCTGGGCAGAGAGCGAAAAGGGAAAAGGGGCAAAGTTTATATTCTGTCTACCTTTGGAGTAAAAGGAGGAAGATTATGGAAAAGGCATCTATTAAGATATTAATAGCAGATGATGAAGTAGATTTTAGAAATCTTCTTAAGTTTTGGTTAGAATCAAAAGGTTATTCTATTTTGGATGCTTCTAATGGTCAGGAGGCGATAGAGATTACGCGTAGAGATAATCCAGACATGATCTTTATGGATTTAAGGATGCCAGTGATGGATGGCATAGAAGCAATTAAGGAGATCCGTAAATTTAATCAAGAAGTACCTATAATCGTTATCAGTGCCTATGTAGAAGACCCTAAAGTGAAGGAAGTTCTTGAATATGGGATTTCTGGTGAATTTTATAAAGGAGATGATTTTCAAAAAAGCTTAGTTCTTTTAGAATCCGTTCTTAAGACACATAAGAGACTTAAAAAATAAATTGTTACTTTCTAAGCTATTAAACAAAAATAAATTTAAGAGATTTCTATTTTTATTTTATTCAAAGAAGGGTTTCTTATTTATATCCTTAGGGCTGGTCCTTTTTTTTAATATCTACTTAAGAACATTTCCTTATAACTTTCCCCAATTAAAATCAAGGGCAAAAAAAATAGTTATGGATAGAATCTCCCAGGGACTTTCCTATGAAGTATATAGGAAATTTCCTAATTTTAACCCTATAGCAAGAGAGAAATTAAAAAGACAGCTTTTTTCTGATTATATAAGAATAAACAGAAAAGAAATAAAGAAAGAAACCGAGGAGCTTTATCATAAACTTAAAGATAGATACCAAGATGAGGCTAATAAAACTTATCTCTTTGAGTTGGATTGCTGGCACTGGGCTAGATACGTAGAGAATGTTTTAAAACATGGCTATCCCGGTGATGAGATAGTTTATAATGAACAGCGCGATATCTATATGACTGCACCTTTAGGTTTTACTATGCTTTGGGATAAATTTCTTTTTTACTTTTCTGCTTTTCTCTATAAGATATTTTCTCTATTTAAAGAGACTCCTCTATTTAGATTCCTTTTTGGCTTACCCCTTTTCTTTATCACTATTTTTGTGGTTACACTCTTTTATTTTAGTTTTTCTTTTTCTAGTTACATAGGAGCAATAACTACCTGTTTATTTGTAGGACTGGCTCCTATATTTATCCCCCGCAGTTGCGCTGGCTGGTTTGATAAAGATATCTTGAATCTTTTATTTCCTCTTTTAACTGTTTGGTGTTATTCTTTGGCAGTAGTAAATAATATTTTTAGCAAAAAATTCGTTTTGGTTATATTATCTAGTTTCTGGACGGGTTTATTCTGTTTTAATTGGACACACTGGTGGTTTGTATTCTTTATTATCATAATATACGGTATCTTTTCTTCTTGTTTTTATTCTTTAAGATATTTATATAAAAAAGATTCTTCTTCTCAGATCAAAAATCATCTCTTCTGCCTAGCTGTATATCTAATTTCTTCTATTCTTTGGATACTTATCCTTTGTTCCACTTTGCCCTTAAAGAAATTATTTCAGCAGTTAAAGTTGGCAGTAGTTTTAAATATTCCCCTTGTAGGTTCTATCTGGCCAAATGTTTATTCTACTGTAGGAGAATTAAGAACATCAGGATTTTTGGAGATTGCTAAACTTATGGGGGGAGAACTTATATTTATAAGTTCAATCTTTTGTTTATCTTCCATATTTGTCCGTAATTTAATAGATACTCAATATAAAGGATTTAAGCGGGAACTCATTATAATCTTAGGTATATGGTTTTTGGCTATGCTTTTTGCCAGTATGCGGGGAGTAAGATTTACAGTGTTTTTACTTATACCTTTAGGGGTTTCTTTGGGTTGGATGTTAAATGATGCCTATAGTTATTTTAAAAATAGAGCTAAAAGTTGGTGGCTTATCTTTTGGGTAATAGTTGCTTTTTTAGGTTTAAATATTTCTTTTATCCAACAAGGCTATAGAGTTGCTCAGAGTCTTTACCCTTTGATGGATGATGCCTGGTATAAGGTATTAAATCTTATTAGAGAAAAGACACCTTCTGGCACCATTGTAAATTCATGGTGGGATTTTGGAGATTGGTTTAAGGTAGTAGCAAGAAGAAGAGTTATCTTTGATGGTCAGAGTCAAGATACACCCCAAGCTTATTGGATGGCTAAAGTTCTATTAAGTAAAGATGAGGAAGAAGCTGTATCTATTTTAAGAATGCTTAATAATGCAGGTAATAAAGCATATGAGATAATTAACGATTATTTAAAGGAGCCTTTAAAATCCATCCTACTTTTGGAAAGTGTCTTAAGATTGCCTTCTCAAGAGAGGGAAGCAATTTTAAGAAATTATCTACCCCTATATGCAGTTAGACAAATTATGGAGATCTTAAGTTTACCTCCGACTAACGCCTGTTTTATTGTAGAATACAGTATGCTTCCTAAAATGCCTGCTATCTCTTATTTGGGTAGTTGGAATTTCATTAAAGCTTATATCGCTCAAAATATCAACAGATTAGAGAGAGAAAGGATTATAGAGTATTTGAAGGATCTGGGGCACAATTTAGATTTAATTCAACTTTTTTATCAGGAGGCATTCTTGATAAAACCAGCAAATCTTGATGATTGGCTTTCTGATAAGTATTATTTTTACAGCAACTTAGAGGGATCTGTATTGAAAGATGAAAAGGTGTCTTTTAGTAATGGATTTGTATACGAACCTAAAGAGAACAGACTTACTTCCAATTTTGGCCAGATCCCTCGCAGTTTATTCGTTTTAAAAGAAGATAGATTCCAAGAGTATGTTTTTTCTCAGCCTAATGTCAAATTCTCTGTATTTATAATTCCTGAATCAGATGAAAGATATTTTTGCTTTTTAGCAGATAGGGAGTTAGCTGATTCATTATTTGTGAGATTGTATTTTTTAAAAGGGAAGGGATTGAAACATTTTTTACCCTTTATCGATGCTCAAGAAGGGGAAAACTATATAAGGGTATTTAATATCATATGGTAGAGATCAATAAAGTTGAAGTATCGGTAGTTTTGCCTTGCCTGAACGAAGAAGAGACTATCGGTATCTGCATAGAGAAAATAAAAGATGTATTTTTAAAAGAAAATATCAAGGGAGAGGTCATTATAGTAGATAACGGTTCAACGGATCATTCAAAAGATATTGCTTTAAAATTGGAGGCAAAGGTTATAGAGGAAAATAGGAAAGGTTATGGATTTGCTTACTTAAAAGGATTAAAAGAGGCAAAAGGAAAGTACATTATAATTGGAGATAGTGATAACACTTACGATTTCTACCAGATACCTAAATTTTTAAAACCTCTGAAAGAAGGTTACGATTTTGTAATCGGCTCTCGTTTTAAAGGTAAAATCCACAAAGGAGCGATGAACTGGTCGCATCGCTATATCGGTAATCCTATTCTATCAGGTATGTGTAAAATTTTCTTTAGGACAAATCTATCCGATATCCATTGCGGGATGCGTGCATTTACTAAAGAGGCATATCAAAAGATGGATCTTTTAACTACTGGTATGGAATTTGCTACCGAGATGGTAGTAAGAGCTTTGATGAATAATTTTAAAATATGTGAGGTTCCTATAGATTATTATCCACGCAAGGGAAAATCTAAACTTGTGCCTTTAGTAGATGCTTGGAGGCACATCCGTTTTATGCTGATGTTCTGTCCGGTCTGGCTTTATTTTATTCCAGCAACATTTGGGTTAAGTATTAGTTTAGGTCTACTTCTACTTCTTCTAAAAGGTCCATTTTTATTTTTAGGACATCACTGGGATATTCATCTTATGGTTTATTTAAGTGTATTCTGTATACTTTTTTATCAACTCCTCCATTTAGGAATATACGCTCACACATATGCAATTAGACAAGGTTTTTTAAAATACGATAACTTTACTTTATTTTTCAAAAAACACTTTAATTTAGAAAGAGGAATTATTTTAGGTGGGATTATCTTTTTGGTTGGTTTTTTTATAAGTTTGGCAATATTTTTAGAATGGCTTTCTAGACATTTCGGTGCTTTGTATAGGATAAGAGAGTCTATTGTAGCGATGACCTTTATGGTGATTGGTATTCAAACAATTTTTTCATCATTTTTTATTAGTCTTCTATTTGTAGAGAAAGAATGAAGCTATCCATACTGATTCCTGTTTACAATGAAGAGAAACTTATAAGGCAAGTTACTGAACATTTAATTAAAGAATTAGAGTTAAATCACATTGATTACGAGATAGTTTTAGTAAACGATAATTCTACAGATAAAACTCTCCAAATTTTAGAAGAACTTTCTTTAAAATATAGTAATTTAAAAGTAGTTCA
>JAMWCN010000053.1 GCA_023819505.1 Candidatus Omnitrophota bacterium
TTTTGCTTCTTCGAAATAAGAAATATTTAAATTTTTTATCGTAAGTTCTTCATTAATAATATCTTCTAAATCTGTAAATCTTTTTGAGGAAGAACTAAATTTATTTAAAACTTTTTTTAGAAGAGAAGAACAAGGACTGGAACTACTATTTTCTAAATTGTTTAGTTTTTCTTTTACTAACTTATACGCCTCCAAGCTTACCAATCCTTTTATCTCCTCCTTTATCTCTCGCATAATTTTTTCTACTTCTATCCAATTAAATTCTTTTTTGTCATTAAACTTACGATAAACCCAATTTGCTACTAACATCCTGATAGTTTTAGTTATCTCTTTAAACTCACAAGCTAAAATAAACTCAATTATGTCTGCTCTACTTTTACGCTTAGATATCTCTTCTTTTATCTTTTTCTCAGGATATTCCTTATATACCTCAGAGATAAAAATTAATAATTCTACTAATTGTTTTGATAACTCATCATTACCCAAAATTGGAAATTCATCTAAAAATTTATCTATCTTTAGTTCTTTTATCTTTGCTTCCATCTCTTCTCTTTTTCTTTCTTCAATTTCTTTTAATCCCTCTTTTAAAATTAAAATGGATTCGATCTCCTCTTTTAATTTTAAAGATTTAAATTCTTTCTCAACTGCGATTATAAATTCATCGAATAGATCCTTTACGCCAAAATCTTCTAACTGGATTAAAGCCAGAATAATACCTATAGCTGAACGGGTATCCTTTAGTCTTAAAGGTGATTTTTTAGACTTCTTTTTTAACTTATCAAATTCTTCTACAAATATTTCATTTAGATAATCAATGGTAATTTTAAGGTCATCTGAAGCAAAATCTTTTAAGCTAACTTTCAAATCATTTACCCAATCATCTCCTAAAAGATAAGCTCCTATTAAAGTCAAAAATCTTATAGCGTTCTTTCTTATCGATTCTTCAGAATTAAAAACCAGATATCTCACTGCCTCGATTGCTCCTTTTATATCTGTTTCTATCCTTCTAAATGCATCTAATAAAACTTCTAAAACAAAATAATCATTTTTAAAAATTGATTCGAAAATCTTTATAAAATCATCTTTTTCTCTAATATCCTGAATAATAGCACAGTATAATTTTAAATCTTTTACATTTAAGTTTAGCAAGCTTATAAATTCCTCAATAGCTTTTTGTAGTAAACCTTTCTTCTTATAGGCTAATATCAAGTTAAAGCCCAAATCTTTTGGATTATATTTAAGATTTATCTGTCGACATTTCAACCAGAATTCGATAGCTTTATCTATATCATTTTTACTATAATATATATATCCTAACCGAAAATAAGGTTCAGCTAAATTTGGAAACTTCTCAATTATCTGCTCAAGTTTTCGAATAGCAATTTCGTATTTGATATTTTTGATTTGGCCTTTGATAATTTTTTCATTTTTAATAGATTCTATATCAATATAAGCAAGCAAAAACAATATCTTTGCTTTATCGATATCTAATCTTGCTATACCCAATGCTAAATTTAATATCCTCTCTGCCCAATCAGAATGTTTGGTTTTAATATATAATTCTGCTAAAGCATAAGCCAACTCAACTATATTTTGAGAGATACGCAGATTATATACATTTAACTTTTCTTTAAATATTTCTTCTTTCTCTTCTAAATAGCTTAGGATTTTCTCAATAGGAATATCTTTAGAGAACTGTGCTATTTTAAGATTATTTATAATCTGACATAAAGCATCTTTATATAAATCACTGGCTTTTTTATATTCTCCTTGCTCCATAAATAATTTACCTATACAAAGTCTTTTAAAGAAGTAAGCTTCAGGATAATTAGGTATAGCTTTTAAAATCTTATCTAAAATTTTTATAGCTTCTTGATAATTTTTTTCTTCATAAAATATATGTGCACTTATCAATGCTAACATAAAATTAGATTCTTTATCTTCAGGATCTAGTTCTAAAACTTTTCTAAATGCTTCGAATGCTAAATCGTATTTAGCTAAATCATAATAGATACATCCTAAAGTAAAATAGGATTCACAATTTATCTCTTTGTCTTTAAATTCAATTGCTTTTTGAGCAAATTCTTCTGCTTCCTCATATCTTTTTTCTATATAGTAACCGCTAGCCAAATTAGAATAACAGATAGCTTTAAGATAAGCTAATCTTTTCAATACAGATCCATCTTCTATGGTACTTTCTATACTTTCTATTTTATTTAGACATTCTTTAACTTTCTTAGTTCCTTCTAGATAATTTTTATCTTTTATTAAAGAACTAGCTTCCGCTAATAACTTCTCAATCTCATCTATCAAAATAACATTAGAATACAGAGGAGATGAACTACCTCCATCTATAATTTTTAAGGAAGCTTGCCTATCTAAAATAAAATTGACATCTAAGTGTCTTCTTAAAATAGATGCAGGGATTTTTTCAGTTATAGGACCTTTTAAAGTTTTAAAGATAATCTCTGATTTATTCTTTCCTGAAGCTAAAAGATAAATCTTTTTTGCTTCCATAATTGTAGCTATCCCTAAAGTTATCGCTTCTTGCGGCACATCCGTTATATTTTTAAAGAATCTTGCATTTGCCTGAATAGTATCTAAATCTAAATTTACTATACGGGTCCTTGAATTAAAGCTTGAACCGGGTTCATTGAAAGCGATATGACCGTTTCTGCCAATACCTAATACAACTATATCCAAACCTCCTTCTCTTCTAATCGCATCCTCATAACGATTACACTCTTCTTTAGGTTCATCTGATGCACCATCTAGAAGATAAAATCTCTTTATTCCCAAAGGCTTAATTATCTTTCTCAGTATATAATAACTGTAACTAGAAGGATGCTCTTTAGATAACCCTAGATATTCATCCAGCATAAAAACTACTACTTTTGACCAATCTATGCTTCGCTTATAATCTTTAGCCAGTAATCTATACAGCTCTTCAGGGGTGCTACCTGTAGGAAAGGCAACCACTACTTTATCCTTTTCAAAAATTATCCTCTTTATATCATTACTGAGCAATTCAGCTACTTTCTTTGACATCGAACGATGATCTTTTAAAATATAAATTTTTAAGTTCCTAAAATAAAATACTTCTTTTTCTTTACTATAAGCTTCCTCTATAATTTCATCTTTGAGTTTAGAGAGGATTCTAGAAATCTCTATTTCGTTACCAGTTGGACGAATAAAAACTTTAATCGATCCTTTAGACCATCCAATTAAAATAAAGGATTTACTAAGTGATATGGCTTCTAAAATTAGTGTTCCTATTAAATTAGAGATAGCAAAAATTAATATAGGATTAAATCCTAAAATCAAAGTAAATATAATTAAAGATAAAATTATATAATTCATATAAAAAATAAAGAGGCATGAATTTCTTAATAAACTGATAAAATTTAAAGGATAGACCTTAAAATTAAATTGAGGTAATTGCTGTGATATTTCTTTAAGCCATCCATTTATTAATATTTTCTCCTGCAATCTGAATTTACCAGATAATACAGAAAGATCCTCTTTTATCCTATTAAACCAATGATTCATCGGAGAACTAGCTTGTAAAATTTTTAATCCCAAATATTCAAGATCATCACTG
Source organism: Candidatus Omnitrophota bacterium (assembly GCA_023819505.1). Lineage (GTDB taxonomy): Bacteria > Omnitrophota > Gorgyraeia > Gygaellales > JAMWCP01 > JAMWCN01. Next base: position 3,602 of record JAMWCN010000053.1, read on the forward strand.
AACCATCTAATAGTTAACTGATCCTTATCTTCATTGAATTCAATAAGTCCTTTTTTCTCTAATTCCTCTAATATAACCATCTCATAAGAATTTATTAATAGATCCACATATACTCCAAATATCCCTTCAAATGCTAAAGCCCAGTTTATGCGCTCTAAGATATCTAATTCTTCTATTGAAAGACTCTTTCTTTCTATCAGATCAAATAATTCTTTTCTTACTATATCTGTATCGTCCTCCTTAAATCTTTCAAATTTCAACTCTTCTCTCTCCAAGAATCTACCATCTTTATAAATGGTTATATTTCCTTCCATAAATAATGATTTTGATTCAAAATCTTTAATTTCATACCATATCGGTTCTATATAGTTAAAGCTAATACCTTCAGCTTCCAGAATCTGTCTTAATAATCCCTTATATCTGTTCAATTCTTCATCTGGAATACCTTCATAGACTAAAATGAGTGCCTCTAAATTGCTATAGGAGCCAAATATAGCCATATTGTTTGCTAATAAAGAATACCTGTCAATTAGAACTTGAGTTATCCTTCCTTCTTTTGATTTGGTATTAACAAAATCGATGAAATTCTTAAGAGAACTTAATATTTTTTCAGTTATATTTACATTCCAGAAGGTAGTTATTCCTTTTATATCTTTAAAACCTAGCTGGCGTAGCATCTCTTTAATAGACCTCCGAGCAAGCCAAGTATGGTTAATCTCTAAGGCTTCTAACAGATTCTTTAAAATGTGCTTAGAAGATAACTGATCCTCTTCGAGGATACGACTCAAAATCATTACCGCCAGGGCTACCGTTAGAGGCTCATCTTTATAAAATAGCATCTTTAATAAAGGTTTAATGGCTCTCTTTAGAACTTCTTTACCTTTCTTTCGATTGGCAATAATTGCCAGATTCTCCAGTGCGTATCTTCTAAAATCTTTATTATTGAGTTTTTTGATCTGCAATTTAACAATTTTTTTGTTTCCTGTTTCCCCTAAATATATAGCTGAATACCTACGCATATGGTGGGGTCGGATATTGATTGAATAATTTAGCAAAACCTTTCTCATCTTTTGTCTATCTTTAAAATCTATAATTTTATTTTTTAGCTTCTTTAACCAGTTAAATTGATTATTTATTTCAACTATCTCTTCCAGTCGGATATACTCTGCTAAAGCCTCCCTACCTTTAACAAAGATTTTTACAATTTTACAATTAGGAAGTTGAAGAGCTATCTTCTCTATATGGGAGAAACTATCTAATCCTTCATAGATTATCAATTTTAAATCCTGATTAATACCTTCAATCATTCTTAATTTTAGCTCTTTAAGGCGCTCTATAATTCCGCTTATATGGTCACCTGGAATAACTACTATCTCCTCTCTTGTTAAACCCAACGCCCCATATCTTAATCTTCTAGCTAAAGGAGTCTTACCTGCTCCGCTTTCTCCATCTATTACTAAAACCACAGGTAATCTACTCTCTCTGACTATCTTTCTTAGATATCCAATTGCTTCGTCAGAATTAATATCTTTTTGAATAATATGATTTATAAGTTCTCTATTATTTTTGTATTCAACAAATTTCTTATATAAAGCATCTAATTTAAATAAAGAAAATATCTTCTCTGGAAAAAGAATGGCTTTAATTACCTTTAAAATTACAGGTGGAGCCTTCTGCCATAAAGACCAGGAGAGTATCTGTTTGCGATAATGCAAGGCTATAAAATATAAAATTAAAGGAAAGGTATATAGAGGAAGGGATGGTATAGTTAAACTATAAAGTTTACTATAAGGATCGTCATCGTCGTCTCGATTGTATCTAAAGTAATCATTAACTATCTTATGGACAATATCTTCATCTTCTATGTATTCTTGATCTTTTATGTATTCTTGTGAATACTCTATTATATTCTCTTCAACTATAGATGATCTTTTAAATCTTATTATTTCCTTATTAAGTTTCTCAACTAACCTTTCTATTCTTAGATTTAAAGAAAAGACCATATTTTTTAACTTCTCCGGAATTTTACCTGTGTTAGTAATTTCAAATAATAATTTTCTTGCATTCTTTAATAGAAAACATCTATATTTGAGCCTGTACTCATCTAATTTCCAAGGGTCATTTATTTCAATTCTCTTCTTTGCTAAACATAACCGAAAGTTATATTCTAAAGCACCTCTATTGTTATAAATCTTAATTATTTTTTTAACTAACTTTAATTTATCTAAATTGTAATCTGTAGAACTTTTCTTTCTTCCAAACATTAAATTCTTATTTTTGCGTTTCTCTTTTTCCTGTATAGATTTTTGTTCTTTTATTTTCTTAACAGGTTTTTCCTCCTTTTTACTTATCTCTAAATTACAATTTTGATTTTTAGATCTCTTCTTTCTTTTAATCTCTAAAATAGGATTACCATCTTTATCTTTTATCAATCTGTATCCTGAAAATTTTCCATCTTTTACATAGATTTCTAATTTTGCATAAGGATAATTACGATTGATATAATAAAATCTACCTCCTATCCCTACAAAACCTCTCGAATTAGTTTTTAATCCTTTTATAGTTACATCCTGTAATTTTTCAAATTGTTTTTTAGTTAAAAATATAAAAGAACCGATTAATTTACCACTATAATTATCGTATATTAAATTAAATTTAATTGAAGTGTTATCCTTAAGAAACTTTATTTCTACAGGAATGCCATCCTCTATCTCCACTTCTACTTCGGTACCTTTATAATTACTAAATTTAGCCCAATTCTTACCTCCCAAAGCTAATACACCTGTTGGACTGAGTTTTGTCCGTATAAGATGATGGGTTAATTTTTTTAATTCTTTTGAATTTAACTTTTCAAAACTGTCTATCAGTTCCTTTGTTTCAAAATCATAGATTAAAGATAAGATTTTTTCTTTTATAACTTTCCCTTTTTCTATTAAAGTAACTTTACTTATCACTGCTTTTTTACCTGAAGGATTAAGAACCTTGATATCAACTTTTCCGTAAGGAGCATCTCTAAATCTCACCCAGGTAGGTTTAGTTGCCCCTATACAGAGATTTCCTCTTTTATCTAAAGAATAATTCATTATTTTATAATTTTCATTTAAAAGATTAAACTCTTCTTTACCCAATTCTCTAAATGAACTTGTAATTTTATCTTCAACTTCATTATAAGAAAAAGCAAAATCTACTTTTAAATTTGATTCTAAAGATTTAAGATAAAAAATTATCCCTCTTTTAACTTTAATCATACATCTCTCATTAGCATGTTTTTCAAAATGCCCCCATATTTTTCGTTCTTTAGGATAGTTTCCAGTAACCAAAGGTCTACCCCCTCCAATATCAAGGTGACCAGATTTATTAAGTTTTATCTCTATAGTTACATCTTCATAGCTAGAAAATCTCTCTTTTGGTAATTTCTCAAAATAACTATCGATTAATTTACCAGTTCGATTATCCCATATTTTAAAAAGCTCTATTTCGGAATTATCCTTTAGAAATTTTAATTTTGTTGGTATACCATCTTCTAATGTAACTTCTACCATCTCCTTGCCTCTTCCAGAAAATTTCGCCCAAGATCTAGAGCCATAAAATAGAGTCCCTTCTTTACCAAGTTGTTTTATAATTATTTCTTCTGTCTTTAAAGGACTGCTAGAAAAGAAGCCACTTTTCTCTAATTCAGATTTTATCTTTTTCAATGCCTCATTTCTTATCTGCCGAATCCTTTCTCTAGATAAACCAAAATGTTTACCTATTTTCTCTAAAGTCCAATATTGATCATCTCTAAAACCAAAATATAACTCAATTACCATCTTTTGGCGAGGTGGTAAAGTAGATAGAATCTGTTTTGTCTTTTCTTCTAAACT
>JAMWCN010000054.1 GCA_023819505.1 Candidatus Omnitrophota bacterium
AAAACAGAAGAATTAAAAAAGGCAAAAGAAATTTTGGCTCAAAGTTACGCTGCAGTTTTCCCCAACTTAAATTTGACAGGAGGTTGGCAGAGGACATCTGGATTTTATAATAAGAACATCTCCAGCACCAATACCCAGATAAATCTACAGCAATCTCTATATCAAGGAGGAAGGATTATAAATACTATTTCTATAAATAAAGACCGGATAGAATTAAGTCAGACAATTTTAGATAAAACAAAATTAGAAATAGTTTCTGCAGTTAAAAGAGCATTTTATACTCTTATGTTATCTAAAAAGTTGATAGAGTTAAATCAGAGGATTTTAGAAAATATGCAGGCACATCTTGAGGTTATAAAAAAGCGTTATCAATATGGTGAGACCTCTAGAAACGATATTTTAAATTTGGAGACATCACTTGTATCTGCCCAGAAAGCATATGAGGAAGCATTAAACCAACAGGAACAGGCACAGGCAATTTTAAGGGATCTTTTATTTTTAGATGAAGGGGTAATAATTAAGCCTGTGGAAGAGTTTTTCTACGAAGAGAAAGAAATTATCTATGATAAAGCTTTTTTAGAGGCACTTTCTAAAAGACCAGAGATAAGACAGTATGAATTAGAGGAAAGTATAGCTAAAAGGAATGTGGAATTAATGCGTGCAGAAAATCGACCTAAAATATTTACCTTCTGGAATTACTCTTCTAATTCTCGAGCTACTACTGTAATGGGTTCAAACAAAGGCTGGCAGGATTATCAGAATTTAGGAATTACAGTTAACTGGCCGGTCTTTGATGGCTGGCTTACCAGCCACAAAGTAAAAGAGGCTTTAATTGAATTAAAAGAAGTCCAGATTTTAAAAGGAAAAATAAAAAAAGATATCGCTTTGGAATTAAAAAAGGCGTATTTAAGCTTAAAGAACGCAATAGCCAAATTAAAAAAAGCAGAATCAGAAATTATTTTTTATAAAGATAATTTTTTAACTTTAGAAGAAAAATATAAAAAAGGAGAGATAAGTTTGTTAGATAAAGAAGATGCAGAATTAAAATATAAGATTGCCCTTTTTAATAAAGAAGAGGCAATATACGATTATTTAGTTGCTAAAGTTGATTTTGATAGAGCAACAGGAGGTATGTAAAATGAAAGATACCAAATCTCAATTTCCAAATTCCAAACAGATTATAATAATCTTTTTTTTGGTAGGATTAATCCTAGGAGGTTGTCAGAGCAGACAGACTGAAAGGTTGCCTGAGAAAGAAACTATCCCAGTTAAGGTAGCTAAAGTAAAATTAGAAGATATCCAGGAGGTTTTGGAATATACTGGTGATATCAAAGCAGAGGAAGAAGCAATAATTTATCCTAAAGTTAGCGGTAAAATTATTGAAAAAGTCAAAGAGGATGGCTCATTTATCAAAAAAGGTGAAGTCATTGTTTATATTGATCGGGATGAAGTGGGTCTAAAGTTTGAAAGAGCACCAGTAGAAAGTCCACTAGAGGGAGTTGTAGGTAGAGTCTATGTAGATATAGGTCAGAATGTAGGAGTTCATAGTCCCATTGCTCTCATAGTAAAGATGGATAAGGTAAAGGTGAATTTAGAGATCCCTGAAAAGTATTTATCGCAACTGCATTTAGGACTTAAGGCAAAAATTAAAGTGGATGCCTATCCGAATGAGGAATTTTTAGGCAGGATCTCTAAGATAAGTCCAGTGATAGAATTAGCTACACGGACTATACCAGTTGAGATTATGGTAGATAATCCTGATTATAAATTGAAACCGGGAATGTTTGCCAGGGTGAGTTTAATCCTTCAGGAATATAAAAAAGTTCCAGTGGTATTAAAAGAGGCACTAATAGGAAAAAAGCCAGATGTCTTTGTCTATGTAATAGAGAATAAAAAGGCTTTTTTAAAAAAAATAAACTTAGGTATAAGCCAGGGTCCATATTATCAGATAAAGGAAGGTTTAAAGGAAAACGATTTAGTGGTAGTGATGGGACAACAAAGACTTTATGAAGAAGCAGATGTAATTATAGAGGAATAGAACTATGAATCTACCAGAATTTGGGGTAAAAAGACCGATTACCAATCTGATGATTTTTTTAGGGATTCTGGTGATTGCATTCTACTGTCTTACCCATTTAGGCGTGGATCTTATGCCAGAAATTGAACCACCAGTAATCAGTGTGATTTCTAGTTACCCTGGTGCTAGCCCTGAGGATGTAGAAATAAAGGTTACAGAGGTTTTAGAAAATCAGCTTGCCACAACTCCCGGATTAGAAAAGATAACCTCGCGTTCCTTAGAGGGAGTTTCAGTTGTAAGTTTAAAATTTAGCTGGGGAACAAATCTGGATTCTGCCTCTAACGATATAAGGGACCGTATTGAATTGGCAAAGAGGTTTTTACCCACAATACCCGATGAGATGGAGAATCCTTACATCTTTAAATTTAATACCGCGCTGATGCCTATTCTTTTTATAGGGATAACCGGACAGCAGAGTTACCCCCAGCTTTATGATTTAGTTGATGAACGGATAGCGGATCCTTTAAGGCAGATTCCCGGTGTAGGCACAGTGCAGTTAATCGGAGGCCTAGAAAGACAGATAAATATCTGGATTGATAGAGCACGTTTAGAAGGATATGGTTTTTCTATTCTGGATATTCAGAATGCTATAAGACAGGAAAATATAAGTCAACCTTTAGGTAGTTTAAAATCAGGTCTTACCAGTTATCTTTTAAGACTTCCAGGTGAATTTAGTTCACCTGAGGAATTAAATTTAGTGATTTTAGGAAAAAGTAATGGCAAAACCGTATATCTTAAGGATATTGCTCGGATTGAAGATAGTTTTAAGGAAATAACTATGCTTGTGCGTCATAATCGCAAAAATGGCTTGATGATGATGGTGCAAAAACAAACCGGTGCCAATACTGTAGCAGTAGCCAAACAGGTAAAAAAGGTCTTGCGTAATTTAGAAAAGACCTTACCTCCGGATGTAAAGATGTTTACTATCTTTGATACCTCACAGGATATCATCAACACCTTAAATACCTTAAAAGTTACAGTATTTCAGGCAGTGGTGTTTGTGATTTTAGTGGTGTGGTTTTTCTTGCGTCAGATAAAGACAAGTTTAACTATTGCCTTAACTATTCCTTTTTCTTTGTTTATTGCCTTTATCTATCTTTTCTTAAGTGGTAGAACTTTGAATGTGATCAGTCTTTCCTCTTTAATTATTGCCTCAGGTATGGTGGTAGATAATGCCATTGTGGTAGTAGATAATTTCTGGCGACATTTAGAAAGGGGTAAGCGTCCTCAGGAGGCAAGTATACTTGGAACAAGAGAGGTTTTTTTGGCAATTTTAGCATCCACCTTAACTACGGTGGCAGTATTTCTGCCTATGCTTTTACTTAAAAAAAGTATTATCGGGATTATGTTTTCAGAACTGGCAGTAATTGTTACCGTTACACTACTTGCCTCTTTATTTACTGCCACTACTTTTAGTCCGATGCTCTGTGCAAAAATATTTAAGAGTTATAAATTAAATAACCAAAATAGTAAAAAATTTAATAAATTTTATGCGTTATCAGAAAGAATATTTAGGCGCATAGAGGATTTTTATGCCAAATCATTGGAATTCTGTTTAAGTCATAAGAAAATAATCATCTTTGGATTTTTACTGGTTTTTATCTTAAGTCTATTTCTTTTAAGGTTTATTGGTAATGAGTTTGTGCCGGAACAGGATACCGGAGATATCCGCATTACCTTAAGTTTACCTTTAGGTACAAGATTAGAAGAGACAGATAAAGTGGCAAAAAAAGTGGAGGATATATTTGAAAAAGAACTTTTAGAAAAAAAGACGATGTTTGTGCGGCTAGGCACTACTCCCTCTATTGGCAGGGCATTCTCGGCAGCTGGTGAATCTGGTGAGCATATTGTAATGGCTGGAGCAAAACTTGTTCCCAAGCAAGAAAGGAGAAGCTCGGTTTTTGAGATCGGTCAGGTTTTAAGAGATAGAATTAAAAAGATTCCGGGAATAATAAAAGTAAATGTTACTTTAGGTAATCCTTTAGGAAGGATGATTACGGGTTTTGGTGGTAAAGCAATACAGCTGGAGATTATTGGGCACTCCTTTGAAGAAACGCAATCCTTAGCAGAAAAGATTAAAGAAATAATAGAAAAAATACCCGGCGCAGTGGATGTGAGCATCTCACGGGATATAAATCTTCCCGAGTTAAGGATTGCTATTGACAGGGAAAAGATGGCAAGTTTAGGATTAAATATGTATACCGTGGCTACAAGCCTTAAAACTTTTATTGAGGGCGCTACTTCCTCACGTTATCGAAAAAAGGGCAAAACCTATGATATCTATGTAAGATTAGAAGAATCCTTGCGCACAAAGGTTGAGGATATCGAAAATCTTGCTTTGGTTTCGCCGGTTACACAAAGATTAGTAAGGCTTTCTAATTTTGCTAAGGTCTATGAGGTAGCGGGCCCTGTGGAGATCGAACGCTTAAATCGGGAAAGGGTTGTGCGTGTAGAGTGTAATGTTTCAGGTAGGTCTACAGGTAAAGTAAAGGAGGATATAGAAAAGGCAATTTCTCAGGTGGCCCTTCCTTCGGATATAAGGATTAACTTTGCAGGAGATATAGAAGAACAGATGAAGGCATTTAGGGATATGTTTCTTCTGTTATTGTTAAGTATAGTTCTAGTTTATATGGTGATGGCAGGTCAGTTTGAATCATTAATAGATCCTTTAGTAGTTATGTTTTCGGTCCCTTTTACCTTTACCGGTGTATTTTTAGGATTTATCGCAACTTCTACCACCTTGAATGTAATTTCTTACTTGGGAATGATTATGCTTGTGGGAATTGTGGTAAATAATGCCATAGTTTTAATCAGTTATATTAATATTTTAAGGGCAAGGGGTTATTCTATGTTAGAAGCAGTTACCTTGGGTGGGAAGGAGCGTCTGAGACCGGTTTTGATGACTACCTTAACCACCCTTGCCGGGCTTCTACCCATGGCTATCTCTAAAGGCGAAGGTTCTGAGATATGGAGGCCTTTGGGAATTACGATGATCAGTGGATTATCCGTATCTAGCCTGATCACCCTTTTATTTGTTCCTACGCTTTACACAGTAGTAGAGGCAAGAGTTAGAAAAGGAGGGACAAGAGGAAAGTGAAGATGGTTCTGATTGCTTATAATGAAGCAATTGATGAGGAGGTAAAAGAAATTTTAGAAAAATGCGGTTTAAAAAATTTTACCAAGATTATGGGAGTTTTTGGCAGGGGAGAAGCCTCGGGTCTACATTTAGGCAATGACATCTGGCCAGGAAGAAATAATGTTTTATTGGTTGCCTGCGAAGAGAAACAAAAAAACCAACTTCTTTCTTGTATAAGGGAATTACGCAGGCGTCTAGGCAGAGAAGGAATAAAAGCATTTGTCTGGAATTTAGAGGAGATCACTTAGGGATGAAAAAACCTTTACTGATTTTACTTTTTGTTTTTATCATTCGGGTAAGTTATGCTGAAGATCCAGATAGTCCCTTTGGGGTATTGGAGTTTTTGCACTGGAATCATTCCTGGAATAATTATAAGTATGCAAAAGAGGAAGATTTAAAAAAAGTAGTTTCTTTAATAAAGGAAGCAGGTATTGGCTGGGTAAGATTTGATTTTTTATGGTCAGATATTGAACCCCAGGATAATATTTTTGAATTTGAAAAGTATGATAGGATCGTGGATGAGCTTGTCAAGAATAATATAAATATCCTGGGAATTCTTCATTATTCCGCTGATTGGGCGTCCTCCTGTGGTAGATGGAACTGTCCGCCGCAGGATAACCAACTTTTCATTGATTATGTTAAGAAAACTGTAGGAAGATATAAAGAGAAAGTAAAATACTGGGAGATCTGGAATGAGCCGGATTCGGGAATTTATTGGGATTATCAATATCAGGATGGGCTAAAGACTTACTGTAAGTTGCTTAAAGAGGTATACTTAGCAATTAAAGAAATAGATCCTTTAGCAAAAGTTTTAAATGGTGGACTAACTAACCTTTCCAGTATTGAAAAACTCTATCAGAATAAGATAAAAGAATATTTTGATATATTAAATATCCATATCTTTGAATCTCCTTTAAATTTAGGTTCAGAGAAACGACTTTTATCTTCTGTACGTTTAGTTTATAAAATTATGAGAAGAAACGCTGATGAAAATAAAAAGATCTGGATTACGGAAATCGGCTGTCCAGGTGTAAGAAACAGGAGAATTAAAAATTGGTGGATGGGCAAAAACCCTTCTGAAAAAGAACAGGCAAGGTGGTTGGAGGTTGTTTTTAAGGAATTACTGAAACATCAGGCAGTAGATAAGGTCTTCTGGGCTTTTTTCCGGGACTGTAAAGACCACTTTCAAGACGGCGTAGATTATTTTGGTCTGATTAGGTGGGATTTTTCTAAAAAACCCGCATTTTTTGCCTTAAAAAGATTTATTTCCTCCTGGCGAAATTAAATTTTATTTAACCGCAGAAAAACCTTTTAGGATAATTTCTCTAGAATGCCGACTTAATTCCTTACGATCTTTAAAAATAGAATGGTCAGCCTTTATTTTAGGATGTATAATTACTTTTACCTTTATCTTTTTTAATCTAAGTAGAGATAAGAAATGCCAGAAAAATTTTTTTTGACCGTACCAGAAGACTTTATCACGATTCAATAAAGATACAACTTCTCCATCTATACTTAAATACTGAAGGCTAATTGGAATGATGTAAGAATTTGCCTCAAAGGGCACCTGGAAAAATATTGATTGAAACTCAAGGACTTTTGTTCCATCGGTTGAGGTTCCTTCTGGGAAAAGAAGTAGATTTGTTTTATTTTTTAAGATATCCACCATCTTTTCTAAAGAAAAAAGTGCCCTTTTTTTATTTTGGCGATCCACAAAGACTGTTCCACCTACCCAGGCCATCTGACCAAAGATAGGCCAGAATTTTACGGATAACTTTGAGACAAAGATTACTGCAAAGATACTGGCTAAAACTAAACCATCCACATAACTTACATGATTAGAGATGATAAAATTACCTTTTTCCTTTAAATAATCTATATTTCCGGTAAGTTCTATTTTTATCCCCAAAATTTTATTAAAATTAATCGTAATAAATTTTGTCCATCCGCTTATAATTTTATAATAAATTTTCTTAAAGAAAATTCGTATAAAACTTAATGGAATAGCAATTAAGATATAAAAAAATATAAGTAAAAGAATAGATATTCCTTTAAAGAAGGCCATACTAAAGACCAAGGAAATGCCGTCTATAAGTTTTTGACATATTTTCTATATCTAAAATGATAAACAATACCACTGAACCAAAATCCGGATTCCAGGCAGGCTCTCC
>JAMWCN010000055.1 GCA_023819505.1 Candidatus Omnitrophota bacterium
TCTTATTCTGAAGAGGTGATAAGAGGCCTTGGTGGTTTCGGTGGATTATTTAGATTTCCACAGAGGAAGTATCGCAAGCCTGTTTTGGTTTCCTCTTCCGATGGGGTAGGAACAAAATTAAAGATAGCCAGTTTAGTTAATACCCATAATACTGTGGGGATTGACTGTGTAGCGATGAATGTAAATGATATCTTATGCGTAGGGGCAAGACCTTTATTTTTTTTAGATTATATCGCTTATAGTAAATTAGAATTTAAAGTTCTTCTGGAAGTTGCCAAAGGTTTAAAAATTGGATGCGAGCAAGCAGGCTGTTTCTTAATTGGAGGAGAGACTGCCCAGATGCCAGGGATGTATAAGGAAAACGAATACGACTTAGCTGGTTTCTGCGTAGGGGTGGTAGAAGAATCTAATATAATTGATGGTTCAGGTATTGAGATTGGGGATAGAGTAATTGGTCTTGAATCAAACGGTCTACATTCTAACGGGTTTTCTTTAGTAAGAAAAGTATTTTCTAAATCTGAACTTAAACGCTATGCAAAAGAGTTACTTAAACCCACCCGCATATATGTTAAGCCGGTTCTTTATCTTCTCTCAACTATGAACTATAGACTGTATACTATTAAAGGAATCGCCCATATTACAGGTGGTGCATTTTATGATAAGATTGCAAGGATTTTACCCGATAATGTAAATGTAAGGATTAATAAGAATAGTTGGCAGGTACCTAAAATTTTCAAATTAATTCAATATAAAGGAGGTATTTTAGATAAAGAGATGTATCATATCTTTAATATGGGAATAGGTATGGTTTTAATAGTTAAGCCAGAATTAGAGAAGTCTATAATTTTAAAATTAAAAGAACTTAAAATTAGAGCTTGGACGATCGGTGAAGTGATTAGAGGTAAAAAAGAGGTAGAGATAGTTTAACCATAAATTACTAATATAAAAAATGAGAGTTTTAGTTATAGGCTCAGGTGGTAGGGAACATGCATTGGTTTGGAAGATTGCGCAATCTAAATTGGTAGATAAGATTTTTTGTTCTCCTGGTAATGGTGGTATATCTGAGTTAGCAGAATGTTTAAATATAAAATCAGAAGATATATTTAGTTTATTAGAATTCGCCAGGAAAGAGAAGATCGATTTAACTATAGTTGGTCCTGAAGCACCTTTAGCTGAAGGTATAGTCGATGAATTTAAGAATTTTAAATTAAGGATATTTGGTCCAACTAAATTAGCCAGTAGACTTGAAGCGAGCAAAGTATTTGCTAAAGAATTGATGAAAAAATATAATGTCCCTACCGCTGATTTCTGCATCTTTGATAATCCTGATGAAGCAAGAAGATATATTGAAGAAAAGAAAGCTCCTTTGGTAGTAAAAGCTGATGGTTTAGCTCAAGGCAAAGGTGTCATTGTCGCTAAAACTACAGAAGAGGCACTGAATGCAGTTAAATTGATTATGGAAGATAGAATATTTGGTAAAGCAGGAGAGAAGATAATTGTTGAGGATTGTCTGGAGGGTGAGGAAGCTTCCATAATTGTTATTACTGATTCGAGGGAAGTTTTACCTCTGGCTTCCAGTCAAGACCATAAGCGTGTGTTTGATGGGGATAGGGGACCAAACACAGGGGGTATGGGTGCCTATTCGCCTACACCTTTAATTTCAGAAAATATATTTAAGGAAATTTTAGATAAAATTGTTTACCGTATAATTGATGGTTTAGCTAAAGAAGGTATAGATTACCGTGGATCTTTATATGCAGGGATTATGCTTACCAAAACAGGTCCAAAAGTTTTAGAATTTAATGTAAGATTTGGTGATCCTGAGACGCAGGCAATTCTACCCCGACTTAAAAGCGATCTTGTGGAAGCAATCCTTGCTGTTGTAGATGGCCACTTAACTAAATTTAAAAGACAAAACAGTTGGGGTTGGGATGAAAGGAGTTGTATCTGTGTGGTCTGTGCTTCTGAAGGTTATCCTGGAAGCTATGAGAAAGGGAAAGAAATTTTCGGATTGGAAGAAATAAAAAATTTAAAAGATATTATAGTCTTCCATGCGGGAACAAAGAAACAGGATAACAGATTCTTAACCAACGGAGGTAGAGTTTTAGGAATAACAGGTTTAGGTGCCAATATCAAAGAGGCAATTGATAGAACATACGAGGCAACTAAAAAAATATATTTTGAAGGGATGCATTATCGAAAAGATATCGGATATAGGGCATTAAAATTTACAACCGTAAGAGTTTAAAAAGGAGAATTTATGCAGATAGCAATAATTTTAGGTAGTCAATCTGACTTAAAAAGTGTAAAAGAAGGAGTTGAATTATTGAGGAAGTTTAAAGTAGATTTTGAGCTAAAGGTTTTATCTGCACATCGCTCTCCAAAACAGCTAACTAGCTATATCCAAGAGGCAGAGAAAAAAGGAGTCAAAGTTTTTATTGGTGTAGCAGGTGGTTCTGCAGCTCTGCCAGGAGTAATTGCCAGCCAGACAACCCTTCCTGTCATCGGTGTTCCGGTTGAGACTAAAAGCTTAAAGGGTTTGGATTCCCTCCTTTCTATTGTGCAGATGCCTAAAGGTGTTCCTGTAGGTTGTATGACGATAGGAAAGGCAGGTTTTGTAAATGCAGTAATATTTGCTTTGGAAATTTTAGGAATTAAAGATAAATCTATATCTTTAAATCTTAAAAAATATAAAAAAGATATGGCTAAACAGATTAAAGATATAAGGATAAAATTATGATTAAAACCCCCCTCCTTAGAATAGATCCCCAACATATCGATGAAAAAAAGATTAAGAAAGTAGCAGAAATTTTAACTAAAGGTGGTCTAGTTATTATTCCTACAGATACCGTCTATGGAATTGTCGCTAATTCTAAAGATGAATCTGTAATTAAGAAATTATACGAGATAAAAAAGAGACCTTTAGATAAACCATTTACTATAATTATAGAACGCAAAGAACGTATCGATGAGTTCAGCAAGATCGTTCCAAAGACTGCCTATAAACTCATTGATAAATTTTGGCCTGGAGCTTTAACTGTAATTATCCCTAAAGAGGATGGAACATCTGTGGGTTTAAGAATGCCGAATCATCCCTTTATTTTAAGATTATTAGGAGAACTTGATTTTCCTTTGGTATGTCCCTCAGCAAATCTTTCAGAAAAAAAACCACCTTCTAATTTAGAAGAAGCACTGAAAGATTTAGATGGTTTGGTAGACTTAGCAGTAGATGGAGGTTTTACATCTTTAGGGGTAGAATCTACAATTGTAGATTTAAGTAAAGAGACAATTTCTATCTTAAGGGAAGGAGCTATTTCTAAAAAAGAGATTCAAGAAGAGATAAATAAAAAGATAGTTCTTTTTGTCTGCACAGGTAATTCCTGTCGCTCAGTAATGGCTGAGGGGCTTTTGAAGAAAAAGTTGTTTAAGTTGGGAAGGACTGACATCGAAGTTATCTCTGCAGGGATAGCTATGGTAGATGGATTGAAACCAACTCCTGAAACATTAGAGCTATTAAATAGAGAAGGAATTGATTTCTCTGGATATGTATCTAAAAGGGTCAGCCCCTTGATGATTAAAAAATCTGATCTTATCTTTGTAATGGAAAGTCTTCATGAGAAAAGACTCAAAGAACTGGTTCCTGATATAAAAAATAATCTTTTTTTATTAAAAGAATTTGCTAAAATAGAAGAGACCGGTTCCTTAGATATCGCTGACCCTATCGGTAAACCTTTTTTAGAATATGAGAAAACTTTTTATCTTATAAAAGAAGCGATCGAAAGGATAGTAAATATCTTATGAAGATAAAGAGAATAGTTCTGGGTTCTGACCATGCAGGATTTAAACTTAAAGAGAGACTTAAAATTTATCTTTTAAAAAGAGGATTCTATGTTAAAGATGTAGGAACTTTTAGTAATGAATCTTGTGATTATCCAGAATTTGCATATTTGGTGGCTAAAGATGTATCTGAAGGTAGGTATAAAAGAGGCATCCTTATCTGTAAAACAGGGATCGGCAACTCTATCGTTGCTAACCGCTTCAAAGGTGTAAGGGCTGCGCTTTGTTATAATCTTAAAGCAACTCAATTATCCCGGGAACACAACGATTCTAATATTTTAGTTTTGGGTGCAGATTTCGTCAGTTCTAATTTGGCAATACGCATTTTAAATGTTTGGTTAAATACACCCTTTTTAGGAGGAAGGCATAAGAGGCGTCTAAATAAAATTAAAAAGATAGAAGATAAAATATGTACTTAGAGAATTTAAGGAAAGTAGATCCTTTAGTATATAGAGCAGTAATAAAAGAACTTTCTCGACAGAGAGAAAATTTAGAATTAATTGCTTCAGAAAATTTTACATCAAAAGCAGTCTTAGAGACACAGGGATCAGTTCTTACCAACAAATACGCTGAAGGTTATCCTTCTGCACGCTGGTATGGGGGTTGTCTCTATATCGATGAAGTAGAGAGGTTGGCTATTGAGAGGGCAAAGAAACTTTTCTCTGCTGAACATGCGAATGTTCAGGCTCATTCCGGAACCCAGGCAAATATGGCAGTTTACTTCTGTGCTTTAAATTTAAAAGACAAAGTCTTAGCAATGGACCTTGCCTGCGGAGGTCATCTTACCCATGGGCATCCTCATAATTTTTCTGGGATGTTCTATAAAATTTTTACCTATGGATTAGATAAGAAAACGGAGATGTTGGATTACGATAATATTCTTTATTTAGCAAAAAAATATAAACCGAAGATGATTTTAGCAGGTGCCTCTGCTTATCCCCGTATAATCGATTTTAAAAAGTTTTCAGAGATTGCTAAAAAAGTAGGTGCTTTTCTTTTTGTAGATATGGCACATATTGCAGGTTTGGTAGCGACAGGACTCCATCCTTCTCCGGTTCCTTATGCAGATTTTGTAAGTTCTACCACCCATAAAACCTTAAGAGGTCCAAGGGGAGGATTCATTCTCTGTAAAAAAGAGTATGCAAAAAAAATTGATTCCTTAATATTTCCTGGAACTCAGGGAGGTCCCTTAATGCATGTAATTGCAGCTAAAGCAGTCGCTTTTAAAGAAGCACAGACTAAAAAATTTAAAGATTATCAAAATCAGGTAGTAAAAAACGCTAAAGCTTTAGCAATTTTTTTAGAAAAAAAGGGTTTTCGCATTGTTTCAGGTGGTACAGATACGCATCTGATTTTAGTGGATCTTACTCCCAAAGGAATTACCGGAAACGAAGCCTCTTTAATTTTAGAAAAAGTAGGTATTACCGTAAATAAAAATCTTATCCCTTTTGATAAAAACTCTCCTGCTGTTACCAGCGGTATCCGTTTAGGAACACCTGCAGTAACTACCCGAGGTATGAAAGAATCTCAGATGCGGTTAATTGCAGATTTTATAGATAGAGCAATTAAATTTAGAAACGATCCCAAGAAATTGGATGGTATAAAGGAAGAAGTTTTAGATTTAACTAAAAAGTTTCCTCTATATAGATGAAAGAGAAAATTAAGCGTCCTAGTTGGGATGAATATTTTTTGGAGATGGCAAAGCTTGTAGCCAAACGCTCCACCTGTCTGCGTAGAAAAGTAGGAGCGGTAGCGGTGAAAGATAAAAGAATTTTAGCGACAGGTTATAACGGTGCCCCTTCAGGGTTAGCTCACTGCATAGAGATAGGATGCTTAAGAGAGAAACTGAATATCCCTTCAGGACAGCGCCAGGAGTTATGTCGAGCTTTACATGCAGAGCAAAATGTGATTATTCAGGCTGTTCTTTACAATGTAGATTTAAAAGGTGCGAAATTATATATCACGAACCAACCTTGTGTTACCTGTAGTAAAATGCTTATCAGTTGTGGTATAAAGGAGATAGTTATTTTAGATGGCTACCCTGATGAGTTAGCTAAAAAGATGCTTAAAGAAGCAAAAGTAAAAATACGTAAATTTAAAATTTAGAAATGAAATGTCCTCACTGCGGATATAAAGAGGATAAAGTTATAGATTCACGTTCTACTGCCCGAGGAACAGCTATTCGCAGAAGAAGAGAATGTCTTAAATGCGGGAAGCGCTTTACTACTTATGAATATATAGAAGAGACTTGGCTTATGGTTGTTAAAAAGGATGGCAGACGTGAACCGTTCGATCGCAAAAAGATTTTAACTGGAATTATGAAAGCTTGCGAGAAAAGGCCAATAAGTTTAGAGAAGATGGAAGAGATTGTAAAATCTGTAGAGCATACTATTCAACGCACAGCAGACCAGGAGGTATCTAGTCGCCGTATAGGAGAGTTAGTTATGGAAAAACTTAAAGCATTGGATGATGTTGCTTATGTGAGGTTTGCTTCAGTTTATAGGCAATTTCAGGATGTAGGTCAATTTATGGAAGAGCTCAAAAGTGTTTTAAAAAGAAGAGAAAAACCCCATAGATAAAAAGGAGAAGAAAATGGTTGAGATGGAGTTAAATAAAATTGTTATTGATGAAAAAAGACATGACCAGTTGATCATTCTTAGAGAGAAGAATGGTAAGAGACTTTTACCTATCGTTATTGGTTTAAATGAAGCTTCCGCAATAAAGTTAAAGATAAGTGGCTTTAAACCACCGCGGCCTTTAACACATGATCTCCTGCATGATACCATTAAGAATCTCGATGCAGTTTTAGAGAAGGTGGTAATTGATAAATTAGAGGAGAATACTTTTCATGCAAAACTTATATTAAAACAGGATGGTAAAACCAAAATCGTAGATGCCCGTCCCTCGGATAGCATCGCTTTAGCGGTAAGAGCAGGAGCCCCCATCTTTGTAGAAGAAGAAGTTTTAAACAAAACTGATATCTTTCAGCAAGAGAAATAAATATGCTTTTAGGGATTATCTCTGATAGTCATGATAATTTATCTAAGATTAGAAGGGCAGTAAAGTTATTTAATAGAAAAAAAGTAGAATTTGTTCTGCATTTAGGAGATTTCGTTGCCCCCTTTTCTGTTAGGGTGTTAAAAGAACTGAAATGCCCTTGGCATGGGATATTTGGAAATAATGATGGCGAAAAGGAAGGTTTACTTAAAATCTCAGAAGGAAAGATAAAATCTTCTCCTCTAAGGATAGAGCTTAATAAAAGGAGGATCACTTTAGTTCATGATATAAATACTATAAATCTCAGTGAAGAAAAATCAGATATTATCCTTTTCGGTCATACCCACCGCACACAGATTGAGAAGAAAAATTCCTTTCTTTTATTTAATCCTGGAGAATGCTGTGGTTGGATTACCGGAAGAGCAACTATTGCTTTACTAGATTTAGAGACCCTTTACTATAAAATAATTAAAATTTAAATTCCTATGATAGATAA
>JAMWCN010000056.1 GCA_023819505.1 Candidatus Omnitrophota bacterium
TAATATTATCTAAAGAGGTAGCATACGATAACCTAATATAATTATCATCTCCAAAAACACATCCAGGAACCACTGCCACCTTTGCTTTAGTTAAAAGTAGATCTGCTAAACTTAAAGAATCCTTTATAACCTTACCATCAATTCTTTTACCAAATAAATTTTTAACATTTACCCAGCAGTAGAATGCACCTTGAGGTTTTATACAGGATAATAATTTTATTGCATTTATCTTTTCTAACATAAAATTTCTTCTTTCTTCAAAAACCTTACGCATAATCTCTAAATCTTTTTGGTTTCCCCTTAATGCCTCTACACTGGCATACTGAGAAATGGAAGTCGGATTTGAAGTTGAATGGTCCTGTAAATTTGCCATTGCCTGAAGAATCTCTTTTGGTCCTGCCGCATAGCCAATTCGCCATCCAGTCATAGAGTAGGCCTTGGAGACCCCATTTATAAGGATGGTTAATCTTTTTATGTCTTTACCCAAAGAGGCAATGCTTAAATGTTGTTTTCCATCATAGATTAATTTTTCATAGATCTCATCCGAAAGACAGAATACATCTTTCTTCACTAAAATATCAGCGATCTCTTCTAAATCTTTCTTTTCATAGATTGTGCCTGTAGGATTGGAGGGAGAATTTAAAATCAGAAGTTTTGTTCTGGAGGTAATTGCTTTTTTAAGTTGCTGAGGAGTAATCTTAAAATTTGTTTTTGCATCAGTATTTATAAACACAGGTTTTGCCTGGGCAATCTTTATCATCTCTAAATAACTTACCCAGTAGGGAACAGGTAAAATTACCTCATCATCCTTATCACATAACACCATTATTGCATTAAATATTGCATGTTTTGCTCCACAACAGACAATTACTTCTTCAGGGCTATACTCTAAGAAATTATCTTTTTTAAGTTTTTCACAGATTGCTTCCTTTAATTCTTTTATACCAGAGGTAGAGGTATATTTGGTAAATCCTTTATCAATTGCAGTTTTGGCTTTTTCTTTAATATTAAGAGGTGTATCAAAATCAGGTTCTCCTGCACCAAAGCCAATTACATCTATACCTTCCTGTTGCATCCTCTTTGCCTTAGCAGTAATACTTAAAGTAGGGGAAGGGCTTATCTTTGAAATTCTTTTAGCTAACTTCATAAATTGACTCCTCTTTAAATTATAAAAGTTGCATCTCCAAAACTGTAGAACCTAAATTTTCTCTCTATGGCATACTGATATGCACTAAAAATAAGCTCTTTATCAGCAAAGGCGCACGTTAAAACCAGATTTGTAGAACAGGGAAGATGAAAATTGGTTAAAAGACAATCTATGATTTTAAATTGATATCCTGGATAGATAAAAAGGGAAGTTTCTCCTTTAAATGGCTTTATCTGAAATATATTTTCTTCATTTAAAAATGCAGTTGACTCTAAAGCCCTTGCTACGGTGGTGCCTACAGCAATTATTCTTTTTTGAACAAGCTTTGCCTGATTGATTACTCTTGCAGTTTCTTTAGGAATTTCTAAATACTCAGGCTCAAGAGAGTGTTCTTCAAGATTTTCTTTCTTAAGCGGTCTAAAAGTAGATAGCCCACAGTGAAGAGATAGATAGACAATCTCTATTCCTTTCTGTTCTATTTTTTTTAGAAGTTCCTCTGTAAAATGCAGTCCTGCGGTAGGTGAGGCAACAGAACCTTCTTTTTTCGCATAAACCGTTTGGTATCTATGGGGCTGTTTTAATTCAATTTTTATATAAGGGGGAGTAGGCATCTGACCGTAAAGATAAATTAAAGGCTTTATATCTTTAGGTATAAATTCTAAATAGAATATACCTTGATTGTTCCTTTCTAAAATTTTAGCAGAAAAACTATGATTATCAAAAAAAATGGTTTCTGAAATTTTTATCCTTTTTGTAGGCTTAAGGAGTGCCTGCCATATCCCGGTATTTTTCTCCTTTAAAAGAAGTACTTCTACTTTACCACCTGTATTTCTCTTTGCTTTAAGTCTTGCCGGAATAACTTTAGTTTCATTTAAGACTAAAACATCTGTTGGTTTAAGATAATCAATAATCTCTTTAAAAATAACCTCCTTAAAAATTCTTTCTTTCCTAAAAATAACTAAAAGCCTTGACTCATCCCTTTTCTCTAAAGGTTCTTGTGCAATAAGTTCTTTAGGCAAAGTATAAAAAAATTCATGTGTCTTCATCTTCTATATCTTTTCCTGTAAGTAATCTATATACCAGAAGATATTTTTCTTTTGTTTTTAAAATAATCTCTTGGGGTAAAGTAGGTGCAGGTGGATTTTTATCCCAGCGAATGCTTTCTAAGTAATCCCTCACAAATTGTTTATCAAAACTTACCTGCGGACTTCCTGGTTTATATTGGTCTTTTGGCCAGAAGCGTGAGGAATCCGGACTTAAAAGTTCATCGATAAGGATGAGTTTTTGATTATAAATTCCAAACTCAAATTTTGTATCTGCAATGATTATACCACATCTCTGTGCATAGGAAGCAGCCTTTTTGTAGATCTTAAGACTTATCTCTTTTATTTCCTTAAAAATTTTTTTGCCCAATTTTTTTTCTACATAATCTTCTGATACATTCATATCATGGCCGGTATCTTCTTTTGTGGAGGGAGTAAAAATGGCTTGAGGTAATTTTTCAAACTCCTTTAATCCTTTAGGTAATTTTATTCCGCATACAGATTGTTTACTTTGATACTCCTTCCAGGCTGAACCGGAAAGATAACCTCTTACCACACATTCAACAGGAATTGTTTTGGCTTTTTTTACCAGCATCGAACGGCCAATCAAAACATCCTTATATCTTTTGAGTTCTTCAGGATAATCTTCTAATTTTTCGCTAATAAAATGGTTAGGGATTATCCTTTCAGTGAATTTAAACCAGAATATGGAAATTTGATTTAATACCTTCCCCTTTAGAGGAATACAGGTAGGAAGAACTACATCAAAACAGGAGATCCTATCTGTAGAAATTATTAAAAGTTTATCCTCTAAGTCATAAATATCTCTTACCTTGCCCCTTTTTAAAAGAGGAAATTCTTTAATCTCGGTATAAGCAACTATCCCACCTAAACAACTCCTTTAAATAAAGGCAAATGGTTCAATATAATCTCCGAATTTTTCTTTTGCCTCAAGAAGCCTTTCCCTTTGCTTCTCTAATACATCAAAGAGTTCATCAGGTGTATCTGAGACATTTTCCTTCCAGAATCTTTCCACCCTTTCTATCTTAGCTAGATTTTCATTCACACGGATACTGAATTGTTTTATGTAGTCTTGCTTTAAGTAGTCCTTCTTTAAAACTTTTTTAAAAAGCATACACAGATCTTCATAGTAAGGGATAAGACCAGTAGGAGTGGTTATAGCTTTAACATCATTATGCACCCTTAACTCCATCCATTTTATCCAGATATGCTTATCCTGACGGGCATTTAAAAATTCATCTTTTTCTAAGTCTTTAAGAAAATAATTCACCCCAAAGATACGCGGTCTTTTTTTAAGTCTTCTGCCAAAATCTAAATAGTTCTTAATATATAAACCTAAGGATATAGAGACGAAATCCTGAATACTCATTACATTTATCTCATATCTACCTTCCTCTCCTACAATCGCAAAAGTAGTCTCTGTCTCCAGCCCTGCACCATAAGCAATGATTCCGTGCTCCCAGTTAAATCCTTCCTGTACCGGAACATAAGCACGGTAGTCCCTTCCACCAAACATTATTCCACCTAACTCTACCCCTCTTTTATTATTTATATTAATATCGAAGTTTTTTAAACTTTTTAAAGATACTGCATAGCGGGCATTCTTATGAGCAGGAGGAATAATATTTCCTTGCGGATCTTTTTTCCCTTCAAACCAATTACCTGAAAAATTTATCCCTTCTTTAGGAAGTTTACATCCCATACCCAGCCAATAGGGCCTACCATCTTTAACCAAAACATTAGAGAAAATTATCTCTCCTTCTTTAGTTAAGACCTCATATATCAAAGGATCGTCTTTAGGATTTACATCCTGTAGAATCCCGAATATCCCTGCCTCTACATTTACTGCTCTACATCTACCATTTACATTGTGAATATAAGCGATATCATCTGCCAAGATGGTTTCTCCTTTAAGCATTGCGGTAGAGGTTTTGCCACAGGCAGAGGGAAATGCTCCTGCTAAATAAGTTTTTCTTTTATTTGGTCCTTTTACCCCTACAATCATAAAATGTTCTGCCAGCCAGTTTTCCCTATGGGCTTTACGGATTGCTAATCTTAAAGCAAGTTTCTTAAAACCGATGGAATTGCCTGCATACTGGGTATTTACACTGTAGACTGTATTTTCAGTATAATCGATATAGATGCGCTTTTTATCGTAATCAAAACTTATCATATTTTCATCTAAATTGCCTGCAGAATGTAAAGTGAAAAAAATCTCCTCATTTTCTTTTGCTTTTAAAAATGCCTTATAGCCTGGTCGGTATAAAAGGTCTACAGAGTGAGCCACATACCAGGAATCGGTGCATTCCATACAGAGAATGGTAAAGCGGGAATCTTGAGGACCTAAAGTTAAAAAACGCACAATCATAGTTTTATTCTGCATTGAATTCTTAAGCAAATTTTTTATTTCTTCTAAACCTCTCTTGCGTTCTATCTGATGAAGCTGAGGATTTAGATATTCACCTTGCGGAACTAAAAAACGTGTTACTTCTCTATCCCTTCCCTGGTCATAATAACCATCAAAATGGTAGGTATGCCCCTTTATCTTTAGAGGTTTTTCTTCTCCAGTTAAAATAGCCATCCTACGGATATAGGCTTTTTCTTTAGGTGTATCACTACATATAAATATTTCCTTAGGATTACATAGGATAGTTGCTTCATAAATAAAATTCAAAACACCTTGATGGGAAATGAGAGAAATTTTTTCAAAATCTTGAGGGCTTAACTTTGATTTTAATCTCTCCAAGACTTCTTTTTTCATAACCGATACTTTAAAAAAATTCTAATTTTGCCTATATTTTACTCTAAAAATTATCTTTTGCAATATTTTTATATTTAAGTAATTATTATTTTCTATGTATACAGAAAGGAGAAATCACCTGATAGATGCGTTTGGCAATTATTCTATGGCCTTCTGGATTGGGATGAATAAAATCTACTTTTAATCCCCGTTGAGTTAAAATTCCTCTTAAAAGATGAGGAACAAATATAGCTTGGTATTTTTTACTTAATTTTTTATACTCTTTATAGTATTCAGACATAATCAAACCTGCGCTTATATCTACCAATACCACCATTGCTCCGTAATTCTGAATTTTAACGATCATCTCTTCTATATTCTTGAGGGTTTCACTTAAAGGAATCCTTCTTAAGAAATCGTTTCCTCCTAGCTCGATAATTACTAAAAATGGTTTTTTATCTAATACATCTTCTTTTAGGCGCTTTAATGCTTCGGAGGTAGTATCACCGTCTAAACCAGCATTTATAACAGGTAAGGATAACATACCCTCTAATATAGAAGGATAACTCTCATCAAAATTTACTCCATAACCGGAGGTAATGCTATCGCCAAAGCAGATAATGCTTTCTCCCTTTGAATCAACATTTTTAATCTCTTTCCTTTCGCAACCTACAAATACTATACCGCTAAAGACCGATAAGACTATAATGAAAATTAATTTATTTTTCATACCTTAATCTTAGTTGCCCACAACCAGCTTCTATATCTCTGCCACGACTTTTGCGTAAAGTAACATTTACTTTTCTTTTTAAGAGATAATCCCTAAAATATAAAATCTCTAATTTATTAGGAGGTAAAATATTATACTCTTTTATAGGATTAGCAGGGATAAGATTAACTTTGCAAAGTTTTAACTCCTTTGCTATTTTACTTAATTTTTCCGCAAAAGACAAATCAGAATTTATCCCTTTAATTAATACATACTCAAAAGTTATCTGG
This sequence comes from Candidatus Omnitrophota bacterium, assembly GCA_023819505.1. GTDB lineage: Bacteria > Omnitrophota > Gorgyraeia > Gygaellales > JAMWCP01 > JAMWCN01. Next base: position 5,951 of record JAMWCN010000056.1, read on the forward strand.
CGGTTTGTCTTCTCGATATATTCTTTACAAATAGATATAAGTTCTCTTAAAGGATAAATTTTATTTACTGGCATAAGAAGACTACGTATCTTATCATCTGGAGAATGTAGTGAAATAGAAAGTTCAATCTGTAGGTCTTCTTCGATTAACTTCCTAATTGCAGGGATAATTCCGCAGGTTGAGATGGTAATACGACGCGCTCCAAAGTTAAGGGCTTCTTTAGAATTAATTATGCGGATTGCCTTTAGAACATTTTCGTAATTGTCAAGTGGTTCTCCTATTCCCATAAAGACGATGTTGGTTAATCTATGATGGCTGTTTAGATATAAAATTTGCTCAATTATCTCACCAACTTTTAAATCTCTTTTAAATCCTAAGATACCCGAAGCACAGAACTTGCAGGAAAATTTACAACCCACCTGTGAAGATAAACATCCAGTTATTCTTTTACCAGAAGGTATAGCAACTGTCTCGATAGAATTTTTATCCTTTAATTTGAAAAGATACTTTTCCGTATTATCAGAGGAGATTTTTTTCTCTTTTAGACTTAAACCCTGAATATAAAAATTTTCTTCTAAAAATGAACGCAAAGCTAAACTTAAATCTGTCATCAAAGAAAAATTATCCGTTACTTTTTTATATATCCAATTGAATATCTGTAGTGCATGAAAAGTTAAAAAACCATTTACTTCTAAATACTGCTTTAATTCCTCAATACTTAAATCTTTAATATCTCTTTTCATTCTTCTTTTTTAACTAACTGCCTTGAATCCTGAGTAATACCAAAAATGGGTTTTAACCCAATCGCACTAAAAAATAGATCTTTTCTGGATATATCCTCAACCTTCTTTACCTCTTTTATCTTGAAAGAAAGAAAACTTACAGTGATAATTCTTAAAATACTTGAGATTAAAAATAAACTTAAAATCTTAAAACCAAATAAAGGTAGAAGTCTTCCTACCAGATGACCTCCTAAGAGAGCACCTAAACAGGAAGCAACGCCTGATAAAACATTAAAATAAGCAATACAGCGTATTCTTTTGGCTGGACTTACTGCATCATAAATAAAATTAGTAGCGCAAAGAAGAAATCCCGACCAAGCAAAACCGGATAAGGCCTGAATCAGAACTAAATAAAAAGGATTTTGATTGATTATCCACCAAAGAGGTAAAGTAGCAATCAAAAAGGAAGTAGATCTTAAAACTTTGACATTTCCAATCTTATCAGCAATTAATCCCCAGCGGTTAATGCTAAGTATATGCGCAATACTTACAGTAGTAACCAAAATTGTATAGGTAAGGTA
>JAMWCN010000057.1 GCA_023819505.1 Candidatus Omnitrophota bacterium
TTTTTCCTCCTTTTCTATATTTTAGAGAAGCGTATCGGTAGATTGGATAGATTTAAAATTAAGAACTCTTTTTTAAAGGTTATGTTAGCAACTTTTATTGCGAGTTTAACTATAGAATTTTTAAAGATTAAATTACCTCTAAATATGTTAGAATATTTAAGGATCTTTATAATAGGGATATTTAGCTGGTTGGTCTATTTCTTAAGTTGTTTTATTTTAAAAGTTGAAGAATTAGAATTTATTTTCTCAAAATGGAACTTAAAGAGAAGATAAAAAAACTTCCTTCAAGTTGTGGAGTATACATCTTTAAGGATAAATTAGGCCGTATCCTCTATATTGGTAAAGCAAAGGACTTAAAGAGGAGAGTCTCCAGTTATTTTGTAAGATACCTCAATTCTAAAACACAAGCCTTTATCTCTAAAGTGGAAGATTTAGATTATATCTTAACCAGTTCAGCTGCTCAGGCGCAGCTTTTAGAGGCAAATCTGATAAAAGAGAATCAACCCCCTTACAATATCTCTTTAAGGGATGATAAATCTTTTCCTTTTATTAGAATTACAGATGAGAAATTTCCCCGCATATACATTTGTAGAAAAAAGAAAAAAGATACAGAGGAATCAGGGATTTATTTTGGACCCTATCCGAATGTAAAACTTCTAAAAATAGCTCTTAAGTCTATCCGTAAGGTATTTGGTTTCCGTTCCTGTAAAAGGATGCCCAAGAGTATCTGTCTTTACGGAAGACTAAAGCTTTGTCCTTGTCCCTGTGCAGGTAAGATAGATGAATATAGTTATAAAGAAATAATTTCTGAAATTATTCTTTTTTTAAATTCAAAGTATAATGAACTTTTAGATAAACTATCCAAAAAGATGCAAGCTTTAGCTAAAGATAAACGTTTTGAAGAGGCAGCTTTGATAAGGGATCAGATAGAGGCACTTTCTTTTTTAGTCAATCCATTAGGTGAAGGCAGCTCTTTAGATGAATTGGAGGAGCTAAAGAATCTTTTTAATTTAAAGAGAACTCCCGAAAGGATAGAGGCATTTGATATCTCTTCAATTTCAGGGAAAGATGCCTGTGGTTCTATGGTAAGTTTCTATAGAGGATCGGCTGATAAGAATAATTATCGGCGTTTCCGTATAAAGACAGTAGAGGGAATAGACGATTACGGTATGTTAAAAGAGATTATAAATAGAAGGTACAGTCGTCTAATCAGAGAGAAAAAAATTCTACCTGACTTAATTATTATAGATGGGGGAAAATCCCATCTAAAAGTAGCAAAGAAGGAATTGGAGAAATTATCTTTAGATATCCCTATAATAAGTATTGCTAAAAGAGAAGAACTCATTTATACTTTAGATAGAGATTCTCCTTTAAGATTAAATTTTAAATCCTTAGCTTTAAAACTTATTCAGCGTATCCGTAATGAAGCACATCGTTTTGCTATCTCTTATCACCATCTTTTGAGAAAGAAAAAATTATTAACCGATTAAATATGAGTCCTTTTGCTTTAAAAGTATATAAGGTAGTTTTAAATATTCCTTTTGGAGAAGTGCGTACTTACAGATGGGTGGCTGAAAAAGCAGGTCATCCTGGTGCCTGGAGAGCAGTAGGAAGGATTTTAAAAAACAATCCCTTGCCTTTGATTATTCCCTGTCATCGGGTGATCTGCTCAGATAAAGATTTGGGAGGTTATATCTGGGGTAGAAAAATAAAAAAGTTGCTTATAAATTACGAGAGGAAATTGAAAGAATTGATGGTATAATAAAAAGGAGAGATTATGAGCATAATTAAATACCTTAAATTAATGGTTAAAGAAAACGCCTCTGATCTTTTCTATCATCAGGCAAAGGATATAAGATTTAGGATAGACGGTGAGATAAAGATAATCGATAGGTTAGATTTATCAAAAGATGATGTTTTTAAAGCGATAGAGGAAATTACCAATGAGGCTCAAAGAGAAAAGCTCAAAATAAATAAAGATTTAGATTTTACCTTTTACCTAAAAGATATCGATGCACATTTTAGGGTAAGTATATTTTTACAACGCAATACTCCCTCGATAGTAGTAAGAAATTTATCCCAACCTATACGCTCTTTTGAGGAGTTAAATTTACCTGCGGAGGTTTTAAAAAAATTATGTGGAGAAAGAAGGGGTTTAGTACTTCTGGTAGGAAGTGCAGGTTCAGGAAAATCTACCACCATTGCGAGTATGATCGAATATATCAATAATAATTTCTGTAAGCATATATTAACTATAGAGGAACCTATCGAATTTTATTTTGAGGATAAAAAATCAGTAATCAATCAGAGGGAGTTAGGGGTAGATGTCCCTTCGTATTCAGCTGCCTTAAGGGCATTTACCTTACAGAGTCCGGATGTTATCTATATTGGAAATATACGAGATTATGAAACTATGTCTGCAAGTATCACTGCTGCAGAAACAGGAGTTTTGGTTTTAAGTACCTTACATACAGTTAATGCCTCGCAGACGATTGAAAGGATTGTTAATTTCTTTCCTCCTTACCAACATAATGAGGTGCGCCATCAGATCTCCTATTTACTTAAAGGGATAATCTCTTTAAGGTTGGTTCCTTTAAAAGACCGTGCAGGTAGAATTCCTGCTTGCGAGATTATGCTCTTTACCCCTACGATTGCCCGTTTAATCCGAGAGGGAAGGATTGAGGAGATAAATAGGTTTATTGAGGAGGGAGGTATTTTTGGTATGCAATCCTTTACCCAAGCTTTGGTAAAGTTGGTAAAGGACGGTTTAGTAAGTGAAAAGGTAGCAGAAGATTTCTCTGATAACCGTGATGAATTTATATTAGCTTTAAAAGGAATAAAGAAGATATAAAAGGAGGCTAAGTTATGGTAGAAGGGATAAGATCAAAAATAATTCAGATAGAGAAATTATTGGAAGAACTAAGAGGTTATCTTTGAGATAGATAAAAAATCACAGCTTATACAAGATTTAAATCAAAGGATGGCTGAACCTGGATTCTGGAAAGATGAAAACTCTTCTTCAAAAATTATTTCAGAATTAAAAGAACTAAAAAATTCTGTAGAGCCTTGGCAGAAGGCGTATGAAAAATTTAAAGAGTTAAAGGAGTGGATAGATATCCTTAAAGAAGATGATACCATTAACCAAGATATAGAGAGACAAATAGATTCTCTTTGGAAGGATTTAGAAATTTTGGAAAGAAGAATCCTTTTAGCAGATGAATTCGATTCCTACAATGCTATATTAAGTATAAATGCGGGTGCAGGAGGAACAGAATCCTGTGATTGGGCAGGGATGCTTTTTAGGATGTATGTGCGCTTTACAGAAAAAAAAGGTTTTATTACTAAAGTTACTGATATCCTTTCTGGGGAGGAGGCAGGTATAAAGAATGTTACTTTAATTGTCGAAGGTGAATATGCCTATGGACTGCTTAAAGGTGAAAGAGGGGTTCATCGTCTGGTAAGGATTTCTCCTTTTGATGCTAATAAGCGCAGACACACCTCTTTTGCTTCTGTGGATGTTATTCCAGAAGTAGAGGATGTAACTGTAGAGATAAAACAGGAGGATTTAAAGATTGAGACTTTCCGTTCCTCCGGACCTGGTGGACAACATATGCAGAAATCTGATACTGCGGTTAGAATCACACATCTACCTTCAGGGATTGTTGTTTCCTGTCAGAATGAGCGTTCCCAATATCAGAATAAACAGACCGCTCTTAAGATTTTAAAAGCTCGTTTATACCAATTGGAAAAGCAAAGAAAAGAAACCGAACTTGCAAAAAAATTTGGAGCAGAGAAACAGAAGATTGAGTGGGGAAGCCAGATCCGTTCTTATATCCTGCATCCTTATAATCTTGTAAAGGATCACCGCACAGAATATGGGACTTCCGATGCAAATTCTGTATTAGATGGAAATCTGGATGGTTTTATAGATGCCTATCTTAGGATGAAAGCAAAAGGATAAATTATGTTAGGTTGGTTTAAAAATAGATTTTTGAAGACAAAGCAGAGTTATCTTAATAAGAAGTTTCCTGGATTAAATATCCATTTACATCAGGAATTGCCTTTAGTTTCTATAAATAAAATAGTAGAGTTATCTAAGCAGGTCTACATTATAAATCAATTAGAACCTCAGATAGCTAAACTATCTGATTACCAGTTACGTCAAAAAACAGAAATTTTTAAAGAACATATCCAGCTTAAAGCTAAAAAGCTTCAGCCCCAAATAGATCAGCTTCAGGAAGCATACTTTAATGCTACCATTGAGGAGGAGAAAGAGAAGTTAAAAGAAAAAATAAAAGAAAAAAGGAATCAGATTTTTGAAGAGATCCTTCCAGAGGCATTTGCGGTAGTAAGGGAGGCAGCTAAAAGAACTATTGACTTAAGGCATTTTGATGTGCAGATCTTAGGAGGGATAGTTTTACACCAAGGAAAAATTGCGGAGATGGCTACAGGTGAAGGGAAGACCTTAGTTGCTACTTTACCTGCATATCTGAATGCGCTCTTAGGTAAAGGTGTTCATATCATTACTGTAAATGATTATCTTGCTCGGCGAGACAGAGAATGGATGGGTCCAATATACGAATTTTTAGGATTAACTGTAGGGGTTATTCAGCACGATATGGATGACCAACAGAGAAAAGAAGCTTATAACTGCGATATCACCTATGGGACGAATAACGAATTCGGTTTTGATTATTTAAGGGATAATATGAAGTATAGATTGGAAGATTTGGTGCAGAGGCCATTTTATTACGCAATTGTGGATGAGGTAGATTCCATCCTTATCGATGAGGCACGCACTCCCTTAATTATTTCTGGGCCTACAGAGGAATCTACGGATAAGTACTATACTGCTAAAAGAATAGCAGACCAACTTAAAGGAAGAATTATTACAGAAAGAGAAGAGATTTATGCGAAGTATAAAGGGGAGGATTTAACCAAAGGCTTTGATTATATTGCTGATGAAAAGAGCCAAACTATCAGCCTTACCGAGGAAGGAGAAAATAAGGCTTGCAAATTTTGGAATATCGATGGGATGCATACTCTTGAAACGATGGAGTATCGCCACCATACAATTCAAGCCTTAAGGGCAAAGGAATTTTTTAAAAGAGATGTTGATTATGTGGTAAAAGATGGCCAGGTTATAATTGTTGATGAATTTACAGGTCGCCTTATGCCAGGCAGACGTTGGTCAGATGGTTTGCACCAGGCAATCGAGGCAAAAGAGGGGCTAAAAATAGAGAGAGAAAATCAAACTTTAGCTACAATTACTTTTCAGAATTATTTTAGGATGTATGAAAAGCTGGCTGGGATGACAGGAACCGCTTTTACAGAAGCTCAAGAATTTAAAGCAATCTATAAATTGGAAGTGATAGTTATCCCTACAAACCGACCCCTTATCCGTACAAATTATTCTGATTGTATATATAAAACTGAAAGAGAAAAATTCTCAGCCATAGTAGAAGAGATTACCCAACTTTATAAAAAGAAAAGGCCAGTTTTGGTAGGAACTATCTCTATTGAGAAATCTGAGATGCTCTCTGAGATGCTTAAAAGAAGGGGAATACCCCATCAGGTCCTGAATGCTAAATACCACGAATTAGAAGCTCAAATCATTGCCCAGGCAGGAAGATTAGGTGCGGTTACCATTGCTACCAATATGGCGGGTAGAGGTACAGATATCCTTTTAGGAGGAAACCCTGAGTATTTAGCAAAAAATTTTGCAAAGCAGAAATTTTTACCCCAAGATGAACGCTTTTTAGAAGAATATAAAAAACTTCTGAAAGAATTTAAAGAGGAGACTCAAAGAGAACATCAGGAAGTAGTAAAATTAGGAGGTTTACATGTTATCGGTACAGAAAGACATGAGGCAAGAAGGATAGATAATCAATTGCGCGGTAGAGCAGGCAGACAAGGTGATCCTGGTTCCTCCCGTTTTTATGTTTCTTTAGAGGATGATTTGATGCGACTTTTCGGTTCAGACCGATTAATTAAAATTATGGATACCCTTGGCCTACAGGAAGGTCAAGTGATAGAACATCCCTGGGTAACCAAATCCATTGAGATTGCTCAGAGGAGAGTTGAGGAGCATAATTTTCAGATAAGGAAGCAACTTTTAGAGTATGACAATATAATGAATAAACAGAGGGAGATAATTTATACTCAGAGAAGAGCAATTTTAGAAGGGGTTTCTTTAAAAGAGGAGGTCCTTTCTGATTTAAACTTTTTTCTTGATAACCTCATAGAGCGCTTCTTACCTGAGGAGAATTTTTCTGAATGGGAAGTTAGTTCCTTAGTGGATAGTATAAATTTAAAATTCGGAGTAGAGATCCCAGAAGAAGAACTAAACTCTCTTTCTAAAAAAAAGATAAAAGAATTTCTTTACGAGAAGTTGGTCTCTTACTATGAAGAGAAAGAAAGTAAATTGGGTTCCTCATTTATGCGTTCTTTAGAAAGACATATATTTTTACAAATAATTGATTCTAAATGGAAGGATCATCTCTATGCTATGGATGAGTTAAAAGAAGGAATTGGTTTGCGCGCTTATGGACAGAAGGACCCTTTAATAGAGTATAGGAATGAAGCGTTTATTCTATTTCAGGAGATGATTAATAAAATAAAAGAAGAAGTTTTAGAATCTATATTTAAGATACAAGCATTTAAATTGGAAACTTTAAAAGGTGTATTTAGTAATTTGATGCAGGATTTTATCCATCCACAAATTAGCCGTTTTAAGAAAACTCCTCCGGAAGAACCGATCCTCCAAAAAGATACTTCCTTTTCAATCCAAAGAAACTTTCCTAAAGTAGGCAGAAACGACCCTTGCCCCTGCGGTAAGATCGATCCTTTAACCGGAAAACCAGTTAAATTTAAAAAATGTCATGGAAGAAATCTATAAGATAACTTTGCAAAGACGCACGATCAGGCGTTTTAAACAAAAAAGGATACCTTTCGTAATATTAAAAAAATTGATAAATTCTGCTAGACTGGCTCCTTCTGCAGGAAATCTTCAACCTTTAGAGTATATTTTAGTTAGGGATAAAAAATTATGTAATAAAATTTTTGATTGCTTGCGTTGGGCAGCTTATATCCATCCTGAAGGCATCCCTCCTTCGGATAAGAGGCCTTCTAATTACATTGTGGTTTTGGTAAATATGCACAGAGCAAAAAAAGAATTTTTTGCTTACGATGTAGG
>JAMWCN010000003.1 GCA_023819505.1 Candidatus Omnitrophota bacterium
AATGAAACCTCCTGCCACCTATTCAGGTCTATCTCTTTCTTCTGATAAACAATTTTATCTTTACCTAAAAGTTTCTTTGCTAAATGAATGATAAGATTTTTAACAAGTTCCATCATATCCCGATAATCACTGTAAGCAGAATATACCTCAAGCATCGTAAATTCAGGATTATGCTTAGTAGAGATGCCTTCGTTACGAAAACTGCGATTCAACTCGTATATTTTCTCAAAACCAGCTACTAAAAGCTTTTTCAAGTACAGCTCTGGGGCAATCCTTAAGTAAAGTTCTAAACCATACTCATTATGATAGGTCTTAAAAGGTCTTCCTCTGGCACCTCCTGGTATGGGTTGCATCATCGGAGTCTCTACTTCTATAAAACCGAGTGAATCTAAGAAATTACGTATCTCTTTAATTAGGCGCGATCGTATAATAAATAGCTCTTTTACCTCTTTATTGCTGATTATATCCAGATAACGCTGACGATAACGTATCTCGATATCCTTTAATCCATGCCATTTCTCTGGTAAACTTCTTAAATTTTTACTTAAAAGGAAAACCTCTTTAACATTTAAGGTGGGCTGTTGCGTCTTTGTTTTAAATAATTCTCCCTTAAACAAAACAATATCTCCAATATCAAAATCTTTAATTAAACTGAATAATTCTTTACCCACTATATCCTCTTTGATATAGACCTGCATTTTAGATGAAAAATCTTCTAAATCATAAAAGATAGCCTTTCCATGCAGACGTTTTGCCATAAGCCTTCCTGCAAGAACTACTTCTTTTTTTTCTTGAAAATTAATTAAAACTTTGTCTATAGGTTGGCGCTCCTTTAAAAGCTGAGGTGGATAATCGTAGAGTCCATTCTCTTGAAATAACTTTATCTTTTCTTTCTTTATCTCCAATAAATCTGTCTCCATAATTTTATAATTATATAGTATAAATTGAGAGATGTCAATTTAAACTAAATTAGAAATATTCCTCGTATATCTCTTTAAGCCACAGGATAATCTTTTTAAAGAATCCCTGAGGTAAAAATAATTTAGATGGCTTTTCTTTTAAAGAATTTATAACCTCATAAATTATACCTAGGCAGGGAAGGTAATTTAAAGATTGGCTAGATGAAAGATTATTCCCTAATACAAAATCTCCTTGGGGATAAAATGGATAGGCTATCTCTACAGGGATCATTAAAACTTGCTCCATCTTCTCTAAAAGACCTTCTAGAATTGCGGTCTTTCCGCATACAAATATCCTATCTATGCCTTCCTCCTTTAAGATAACCTCTTTAAATGAATGCAAAAAATCTTCCCATAAAGAAGTTAATACCTCATCTACTTTAGACTTACTTATACGTTTATAATCTGAACCTTTCCTGATTATTACCTCTCTATCTGAAGAGGGATTTCTTTCAGTTATAATTGATCCATAGGTTATCTTTATCTCCTCAGCAAGCTCTGCAGGTACAGACAAACTTATACTTAAACTCTCATCAAACTTCTTTCCACCGAAATCTAAAAAAGTTAATTTTTGAGGAAAGTTATTTCTAAATAAAGCTACTTCTGTTGAATCTGCTCCGATATCACAGAGAATAAAAGAATTGTTCTTTAAAGAATATCTATCAATGAGCATTTTACCGATGACGAGACTGGAGATAAAGATACATTCTACTTCATAACCCAATCTTCTAAAAAGATGGGCTATGTTTTCCAAAAATGAAGTTTTAACTACAACCAACAGCAAATCCACCCCTAATTTTCTACCATATAATCCTACAGGGTTAGAGATACCTTTTTTATCATCCACGCTATAATCTAAAGGGACTGACTCTAAGATCTCATAATCTAAACTGGAACCCAAAAATCTTGCCTGTTCATTCACGCATCTGATATCGTAATCTGTAATTAGCTTAATTTTGCCCCGTGCAAGAGGAATTACCGCAGAGCTACTTTTAAGTTCCACATCAACCCCTTTAATACCTACATAGAGGGAGCGAAAATTAAATTCTGATTTTTTCTTCAAAATAGTCAATAGCTTATTTATAGAATTGCTTGCTTCTTGTATATCCACTATTCCTGATCGCCTTATCCCTTTCGAAGGAATGGACTCAAAATATAAATTGACTAATTTAGCTTTATTAAGTTTTGCTACACAACTAGCAATCTTACTTGAACCTAAATCTAATGCGCAGAGATAACTATTTGACATACTTTACTACCGGCTCTTTAAATCTAAGATCGATATATTCAATCTTAGGAAGGTCCTGTTTTAATTCTGGCAAAAGAAGTTCTAACACTCTTAAACCTCTCTCTATCTCCTCCCCAATTATTACCTTTAAACCATCGATGAAAAATTTCATCTCTTTAAGATTAGTTATATCGATCTTTTTAAGGATATAACCTTCAAAAAATTTTTTACTTTTTATTTTTGCTATAAGCTCTAAAGCATATCTAATTTCAGTTAACTGGACCTTTTGTCCCAATTTTAAGTTTATAAGCTTTGTTTCTATACCTGATATTAATGGTAGTGAATTTATAGGTATATCTTTTAGTTCTACCAATACCGCCTCCTCATCTATCCCTACATAGTAATTTAGATGAAGATAAGCAACAGGATTTCTCTTTTTAAACTCTCCTATGATTGTATCGGGAAGTTGCTTATTTAGTTTAATTATTTTATAGGTAGGAAATTTTTTATTTATCTGATCAGCTAACTCTTTAAAATTCAATCTAAAGATATTTTCATCTTTTAAATAACTTAGATCTATCTCTGGTTGATTATTTATGATCTGCTTTATTTTAAAATAATCGGAACTTAATAAAAAAGATAATGTTTTTTTAATGATAAAAAATAAAATCAGTATAGAAAAAATAATTAAAAAAAATTTAAAATTAAAAAATCTATAACTTCTCTTCATATTCTGTTATATGCAGATTTTATTAACTCTATACAGAGTTGATTAAAAGTTATACCTGCTGCTTTTGCTGCTTTAGGTAAAAGGCTCGTTTGCGTCAGACCAGGAATAGTATTTACCTCTAAAATATAAGGCAAGCTATCCTTTAAAATCATATCTATTCGAGAAAAACCAAAACATCCCAAATACCTATGGGCACAGAGAGCAGCTTTTTTTACCTTTAAAGTAGTAATTTTATCTAAAGGCGCAGGAACGATATACTCAGTCATCCCTATAGTATACTTTGCCTCATAATCAAAGAATCTTTTTTTCGGCAAAATCTCAATTACCGGTAAAGCATCCTCGTTTAGAATCCCTACCGTAAGTTCTCTTCCTTTTATATATTCTTCTAAGATTATCCTTGTGTCAAATACAAATGCTTTCTCCACAGCCTTACTTAAATCTTTTTTATTATCTACTATGGATAAACCGATACTTGAACCCTGAGTTGCTGGCTTAACTACCAAAGGAAATTTAAGCTTATCTATATATAAAAAATTCTCATTAAATGAAACCTTATCTACTACTCTATATGAAGGGACATTAAGTCTGTAGACTTCAAAAATTTTACGAGACAAAACCTTATCTAAAGCCAACTTACTTGCAAGTGCTCCTGAACCGGTGTAGGGAATCTTTAATTTCTCTAAAATTGCTTGGATTCTACCATCTTCTCCAAATCTACCATGGAGAGCGATGAAGGCTACATCTAATTCAAAAGATTTTATCTTCTCTATATTTTCTTCTACATCATCAGTGGTTATATCTATGCTAACTACATCAAAACCTTCATCCTTTAGACTCTCATATACAGCTTTTCCTGATTTTAAAGAAATCTCCCTCTCCTCAGAGGGACCACCCATAAGAATTCCAATCCTCCCAAATTTAGCTTTTACCATATTTTAATCTCTGGCTCCAATTCTATATTAAATATCGATTTTACCTTCTTCTTTATGTAATCGATAAGTCTTAAAACATCTTTAAAAGTAGCTCTTCCTTTATTTATAATAAAGTTAGCATGTTTAAAAGAAACCTGTGCATCTCCTATACGTTTACCCTTAAGACCGCAAAGGTCAATCAATTTCCCTGCTGGAATAACTTTTGGATTCTTAAATATACAACCCGCAGAAGGATAATTAAGTTCCTGAGTGGTTCTACGATAAGCGAGATAACTGTTTCTTTTTTTTAAAATCTCCTCAGACTCAGTGGGGACAAATTTTAATGTAGCCTCAACAATAATGTAAGGATAAAGGCTACAAAATCTATATCCGAATCTTATATCTTTATTTTTAAACCTCTTTATTTTACCATTATAATCTATAACTACAACTTCTTCTAATATTCTCTCTAAAGATGATTCATCTGTTCCTGCATTCATTATAATCGCACCTCCTAAACTAGCAGGGATGCCTACTAAAAATTCAGCCCCTCCTAAACCTTCTTTACATGTATAATTTAACAATCTCTCTAAAGAAACACCCGCTCCTACTTTAACTAAACTATCAATCCTTTCTATCCTTTTAAAATATGGGCTATTCAAACGGATAACTATACCTTTTAATCCTGAATCATTTATCAAAAGATTACTTCCTCTACCGATTATTCTTAAAGGCAAATTATCTACCTTTGCCTCTCTAATTATAAATATAAGTTCATCGAGATTGTAAGGTTCAACAAAAAGATCGACTTTGCCTCCAATTTTAAAAGTAGTGTATTTAGAAAGGGATTCTTTAAATTTTACATCTCCTTTTAAGCTCTTTAACCAATTCATCTGTAATCTTGTAGATATCCCCTGCTCCTAAACTGATAATAAGATCTCCTTTACGGATATTTCCTAAAATGTATTCTCTTATCTTATCTTTGGGTAGAAATTTTACTTTAGAGTATCCATACATAATTAACCTCTGGTAAAGCTTAGAAGAATCTATTCCTGGGATAGGCTCCTCATCTGCAGGGTATATATCTGTAATAATAAGCTCATCAGCGAGATCAAAACTTTTTGCAAATTCATCCAGAAGAAGCTTCGTCCTTGTATAACGGTGGGGTTGAAATACCACCAGCATCCTTTTCTTCTTAAGTTCAGAGATTGCCTTTAAAGTGGCTTTTATCTCTGTAGGATGATGTGCATAATCATCTAAAACTGTAAAATTAGCATCTTTAAATTTAACTTCCATCCTCCTGCGTACTCCTCGAAAAGTAGCTACCGCTTTCTTTATAATCGGTAGCTCTATACCCAATTCCATCCCTAAGGCAATAACTGCCAAAGTATTACTGACATTATGCAGACCTCCCAAATATAACTCAAACCTCTCTAAAAATTTTCCTTTATAAATACAATCAAACTGTGAACTTAAATCTTTAAGAATTATATTCTCTGCATAGATATAAGGATTTTTATTTAATCCGTAAAAGAAAACTTTTCGATTAGTTTTATTTAAAAGAGATTCTACAAAATAATCATCTTTACAACCGATAACACAACCTTGAAATTTTGTGTTCTCTATAAAGTCCTTAAATGCATCTAAAAGCCGATCAAAACTCTTATAATAATCGAGGTGCTCATAATCTATATTAGTAATGATAGAATAATCTGGCTGGTAATAAATAAAAGAACCATCGGATTCATCCGCTTCAATTATAAAGAAATTACCGTCTCCAAGATAGGCATTATTATTCCAATTAAACGATATCCCCCCTACAGCTACTGTAGGAGAAAGACCTGCCTCCAATAAAAGATGCGCAACAAAAGTTGAGGTTGTACTTTTTCCATGAGAACCTGTAACGCTGACAACTGTTTTACCTTCGGTAAGTTCAGCTAACGCTTGGGCTCTTTTTATAACCCTTATATTTTTCCTAATGGCTTCTTTAAACTCAGGATTATCTTCTTTTATCGCAGAAGAGCAAATTACTAAATCCTGATTCTCAATATGGGAGGGGTGATGTCCTATGTATATCTTTGCTCCTAAGTTGCGTAGATTATCTAAAACTTCAGAATCCTTTATATCTGAACCACTAACTTTTATACCTTCGCGCAGAAGAAGATGCGCCAAGCCACTCATCCCAATTCCACCTATACCTATAAAATGGACATACTTATACATCTTTAATTTAAATCTAAAATTAAATCCTCAAGATTACGATGAAAAACAGTTTTAATTTTTCTGTAATTTGAACGCATAGAGGTTAACTTTTTAGGATTATTTGTTAATTCAACTAAAAGATCGCTTAAATTTTGTGAATTAAATTTATTCTCTTCTATTAAAATTGCACAATTATTTTTTACAAGTAAATGAGCATTCTCTTTTTGATGACCATAGGCAAAAGGATAAGGAATAATTATAGCAGGAATTTCAAAAAATATAATTTCGGAAATAGTTAAAGCTCCTGCACGGCAGATAATCAAATCCACCGCACTGTAAGCGTATTGCATCTTATCTAAAAAACTGTATAACTTTACCGGTATATTTAAAGAACTATAGCTTTCCTTAAGGGATGCGTAATCAGAATCCCCACTTAGATGTATTATCTGCAGATTAACTTTATCTTTAATTATAGATATTGCCTTAAAAAATTCCATATTTATTTTATGAGAACCTAAACTTCCCCCCATTACTAGAATAGTAGAGATGCCTTTAAAAAAATTAAAAAACTCTAAAGCCTTATTCTTATCAATAATTACTAAATCTTTCCTTAAAGGGTTACCGCAGTATACTATTTTATTCTTATAACTTTTTAGATATTTTTCTGTCTCTTTAAATCCTAAAGCGATATAATTTACGAAAGGAGCTAAAATTCTATTAGCTTTACCAATTTTAACATTCTGTTCGTGAATTATGGTCTTAATACCAAAAAGGGAAGAGAAAAATACTATAAAAAAAGAAGCATAACTTCCAAAACCAACAACCGCATCGGGCTTATATTTTAAAATTAGCTTAAAACTTCTAAAAGCTGTTTTAAAGAATCTTAATAAACAGATCAGTGTTTCTTTATTAAACTTTAACTTTAAAGGCAAAATATCTAAATAGAAAATTTTCTCATTGATAGGAACTAACTTTTTCTCTATAGGGCGCCTACCCACTACAAGGATAAGCTCAAGTTCTTTTATCTTATCTTTTAGTTTTTCTATAAATGCTAAAGCAGGAAAAATATGTCCCCCTGTCCCTCCGCATGAAACTATTACCTTCATATCTCCTCAAATCGAGAGATATTTAAAAGTAAACCTACAGCTATCATATCAAATATAAATGATGAACCTCCATAACTTACAAAAGGAAGTGGAAGACCTTTGGTAGGAAAAACCCCTGAAGTAACTCCCATATTTATTATTGACTTCAAAGTAATTACCAATACAATCCCCAAACTTAAAAATTTTCCAAATGTATCATCTGTATTTCTACAGACCCTAAAACCTTGGATAAAAAAGTTAATAAAGAGAAGGCAAACTCCCAATGTTCCTATTAAACCCAATTCTTCTCCAATTATAGAAAAGACAAAATCTGTATGTGCTGCGGGTAAATAGAATAGTTTCTGTAAAGAATGACCTAATCCTTTACCGAATAAACCTCCTGAACCCAAAGCGATATTTGACTGAATAATCTGGAATCCTATACCTTTAGGATCCTGCCAAGGATTTAAAAAAGCACTTAGGCGCCCCTTCCGATACGGAGATTTTAAGATAAGAAAATAACCCATAATAAAAGAAAGAATCAAAATCCCCAATATGTACTTCTTTCTTGCGCCTGCAATAAAAAGCATAATTAGCACTACAATCGCTAAAGCAAAAGCACTTCCCAGGTCAGGTTGGGCTAAAATAAGAACCGCTATACCAGCCATAACCAAAATGGGAATAAAAAAGCCTCTAAAAAAATTATTTCTAATAATTATTTCCTTACGAGAGATAAAATCACTAATATATATAACTATAGCTAAATAAGCAAATTCTGAAGGTTGAAAACTAAAATTTCCCCATCTAAACCAACGTCTTGCTCCTGCTATCTGCCTACCTATACCGGGTATTAGAACTAAAATTAAGAGAAAAAAACATAAAAGAATAATTGGTTTTGCATAATTTTTTAATAAGTGATAATCAAATGACATCGTAATAAGCATCAGAAGTATACCTAAAAATACAAAGTAGAGATGCTTCTTTAAAAAAAACATACCATCGTTATAGATCTGATTAGCGTATATAGAGGAAGAACTATAAATCATTACTATCCCTATACAGATTAAAATAAATACAGTAACAATTATGGAGTAATGGATTTTACGCATACCTTTGGGAAATCTTAAAAACTATCTCTTTAAAATGCATACCCCTTTCCTCAAAGTCTCTAAACATATCAAAGCTGGCACACATGGGAGATAGCAATACGCAGTCACCTTTGGAAGCAAATTTAAAGGCAAGTTCAGTTGCCTCCTCCAGAGAAGATGCTTCTAAAATATCGGTTGTGTCTTTAAATGCTTCTCTTAAGGTATCCTTTGCCTCTCCCAAAATAACCATAAGTTTTACCTTCTCTTTTATTGTTCCTTTAATCTTATCAAATTTTAATCCTTTGTTTCTCCCCCCAGCAATTAAAATTATCGGTTGTTTTATATTTTGAAGTGCCCAAAGGCAAGATTCCACATTAGTAGCTTTAGAATCATTAATAAAATCTACACCTTTTATCTCTGTAACATATTCTAAACGATGTGCTATACCTCTAAATTTAGAAAAAACCTCTTCTACAATCTCTTCTTTAACACCCAACAGACCAACTACTTCCTTCACTGCAGAAAAATTTGGATTTATATTATTTTCTCTGTTGAAATAAACCACCTTTGCCTTTATATCTTTAGTAATTTCTCTTATCGAGATCTCCTGATAATTTAAAACAGCAAAATCATCTTCTCTCTGATTCATAAATATTCTTTTTTTAGCTATTAAATAATCTTGAATATTTTTATAGCGATCGAGATGATCGGGACTAAAATTGAGAAAAACTGCGATCTTAGGCCTAAAATTTAAGATGCGCTCCAACTGAAATGAACTTACCTCTAAACATACATAAGCATCCTTTGATATTTTAAAGACCTCTGCTGAGAAAGGATTACCGATATTACCGCAGATATGAACGGATTTACCTTGAGAACTTAAAACATTTCCGATTAAAGTAGTAACTGTGGTTTTTCCATTTGTACCTGTAACTGCAATTATTTTGGCAGGACATAAAGAATAGGCAACCTCTATCTCACTTATAATAGGGATATTTCTTTCCTCTGCTAATTTTATTATTGGACAGTTATTATCTACTCCTGGACTTAAAACAACTAAGTCTTTACCATCAACGGAGCTCTCCTGATGGCCTCCTAACTGAACCTCTATACCTTTATTTTGAAGTTCTAAAGCAACTTTTTTTAAAGAATCGTTTAGTTGTTTTTCTGTAACTGTTATCTTTGCTCCTAAATCGGAAAGTAAGGAACTTACCGCGTAACCGCTACGACCCAAACCCACTACAATTATTTTTTTATTCTTATAGGGATTATCAAGCATATAGACTATCTAATCTTTAAGGTAACAATAGTCAGTAACGCTAAAAGGCTGGCTAATATCCAAAAACGCACCACTACCTTTGACTCCTCCCAACCGAGAAATTGAAAGTGGTGATGTAATGGAGCGATCTTAAATATACGCTTTTTCTTCCACTTAAAGAAACCTATCTGTAGGATAACTGAGATTGCTTCCAGAACAAAAATTCCACCTACGATTATTAGAAGGAATTCTTTTTTTATAAAGACTGCAACCGCTCCCAACGCTCCTCCTAAACTCAAAGCTCCCACATCCCCCATAAATACAGAAGCAGGATAACAGTTAAACCATAAAAAACCTAATCCCGCTCCTAATATAGAAGCACAAAAAACAGTCAACTCACCGCTATCTCTTACATAAGGTATAAAAAGATAATGGCTAAATTTTATATTTCCTATAATATAACTTAAGATACTATAAGCAAGCGCCACCATAATCACGATCCCTATCGCCAAACCATCTAAACCATCGGTAAGATTTACTGCATTAGAACTTCCTGTAATTACTAGAATAACAAAGAGGATATAAAAAGGACCCAGATCTATAATTATATCTTTAAAGAAGGGGATATCGCGCTGAGTAACATTTGGAACATTATATAATAGAACTATTCCTACAATCAAACCTAAGATTATCTGGGCAGTTAACTTATAAGTAGCAAGCAGACCTTTAGAACTCTTTTTTTTAAATTTAAGATAATCGTCAATAAAACCTACAACTCCCAACCACAGACAGACAAATAAGGCTAAAATGACATAACAGTTATCTAACCTTGCCCAAAGTAAGGTAGAGATAAGTATTGCCAGAATGATCATTATTCCACCCATAGTAGGAATCCCTTCTTTGTGCTGATGGAGACTGTAGAGTTGTTGACTCTCCTTCTTCCTAATAATCTCTCCTATTCCATGTTGACGAAGCATATCTATTATCTTTGGTCCTATAATGATACAGAATATAAATGCAGTCATTGCTGACATTGCAGAACGAAAAGTGATATATTTAAAGATATTAAAACCAAAAAATATTTCTCTTAAAGGATAAAGTAGATGGTAGAGCATAAAATTAAATTTTTATTCTAATATCTTTTCCAACTGCATGAGGCGTGAGCCTTTTAGAAGTACAACATCATCTCTTTTAGGTTTAATTTTATTAAAGAGAATATCCTTTGCTTCTAAAGAGGAATCACACATAAAAACTGTATCTGTTCTCTTTATTTTTTTCTTAAATACTTCTGCAGAAATACCAGCCCTTTTTCCTACACTTATCATTATATCACATATTTTAGAAATCTGTAATCCTGCTTGGAGATGAAAATCTGTTTCTGTTTTGCCCAATTCTAACATATCAGCTAAAACGATTATTTTTCTACCATCTCTTTTTATCATCTTTAGCGCTTTCAAAGCCTCTTTAAGAGATGAGGGATTAGCATTATAGGTATCATCTATAAAGAGAATGCCATTTATTATCTTTATCTGTAGTCGGGAATGAGGGAATTTAAATTTCTTCAATCGATTTACTATCTCATTATAACTCATACCGAATAGACGTGCTACAGCAACAGAAGCTAAGGCATTATAAACATTAAAAATACCCAAAGTCCTTAAAAAAAATTTTTGTTTGTTAATTTCAAAAGTTAAAAGATCTTTAATTATTTTAACTTCCTCAGCCCTAAAATCGCATCTTCTCTTCAGCCCAAAACTTATTAAAAATTTACCCTTGGTAGTCTTTAGAGCATAATTTAAAAATTGATCATCAGAATTAAGTATCCCTATATTAGGAAAAGACAGGTTATTTATCAAAGAGTATTTTTCCCTATATACACCTCTAAGATTTTTAAAAAATTCCAAATGACTTGGTCCGATGTTAAGAATTATACCAATATTAGCAGAAGCAATTTTACTTAAATAATCTATCTCTCCGAAATGGTTTGTTCCTAATTCTACCACTGCCATTTGATAACTCTTATCCAATTTTAAAAGAGTTAAGGGAAGTCCAATCTGGTTATTCTGGGTTCCTTGGTTCTTTAGAACTTTAAATTTTTTACTTAAGATAAAAAAAAGCATCTCTTTTGCGGTGGTTTTACCATTAGAACCGGTAATAGCTATCACAGGGATAGAGAATCTTCTCCTATGAAATCTGGCAATATCTCCTAAAGCCTCTATTGTATCTCTAACTAAAATGATAGGGATGGGGTAATTTTTCTTTGGTTTTTTTGAAACTATGATTAATCTTGCTTTCTTATTTATTGCTTCTTCTATAAAATCATGGCCATCAAAACATCTTCCTTTAATAGCAACAAAAGCCTCACCTTCTTTTATAGTACGGGAATCTATAGAGATACCCTTTATTTCTAAATCAGAATTAAAATTATAGGGTTCACCTTTAGTTATTTCTATTATCTGGGTTAACTTAAACATTATCGCTCTTAAAATATTCTTGAACTACCTTACAATCATTAAAGAAAAACTTTTTATCTTTTATGATCTGATAATTTTCATGACCTTTGCCTGCAATTAAAACCACATCATCTCTCTTCGCTGAAGAGAGAGCGTAAAATATGGCTTCCTTGCGATCTATTATCATTTTATAATTTTTTTTCTTTATACCTCTTAAGATATCTTTTGCTATCTTTAAGGGATCTTCTGAACGAGGGTTATCAGATGTAATAATACTTAAATCTGCCAGTTCCGTAGCGATTCTACCCATCTGTGGTCTCTTACCTCGATCACGATCTCCTCCACAACCAAAGACCAAAATTATCCTTTTTTTAAATATCCCTTTTAAAGTCAAAAGCACTTCTTTTAAGGCAGAAGGGGTGTGAGCATAGTCAACGAATACATGGTAATCTAGAGGAACTTTTACTTTTTGAAGTCTTCCTGAAGGGGGATTAAATTCTACCATTGCTTCTCTGATGGAATTTAGATTTAGACCTTCACTAAAAGCGAAGCAAATCCCTGCTAATATATTGTAGAGATTGTATCTTCCAATAAGAGGACTAAAAAAATCAAATCTTCCTTGGGAAGACTTAACAGTAAATAAGCTACCCTGAGGTCTTAATTTAATCTTATAAGCAAAAAAATCTGCTTTTTTATTTAAACCGTAGCTGATGATTTTGGCTTTAGTTAATTTAAGAAGCTTCTTTCCGTAAGGATCATCATAATTTATAATGGCGAAATCTTCTCTATTTAACTTAAGGAAAAGTTTTGCTTTGGAAGAAAAATAATTCTCTATTCTCTTATGGTAATCTAAGTGATCTCTACTTAAATTAGTAAATATAGCGTAAGAAAAATGTAGACCCGCTACTCTATCTTGAGAAAGAGCATGCGATGAAACTTCCATCACTGCATAATTTATCCCTTCCTTCACAGCTTCAGAGAATAGATTATAAGTATCTTCTATTGAAGGAGTGGTATTTAAGGAAGGAAAATATTTATCTTTAAAATGGTAATCTATCGTTCCAATCACTAACGGGGCTTTGCCATTTCTTTTTAAGATATTTTCAATAAAATAAGCGGTGGTAGTTTTGCCATTTGTTCCCGTAATACCGATAAGCTTGATCTTTTGGGAGATAGCTTTAAATAGTATCGAAGAAAGTTCAGAGAGCGTTTTCCTTGTGTTTTTTACTATAATACAGCTTGCACCAGATATATCTTTAGTTTTAGGCATGCGATAGGAAACAACTACCTTTGCTCCCCTCTTTATTGCTTCGGGTATAAACCTAAATCCATCATCTTTAAATCCTTTTATTGCGACAAATATAAAATCTTTTTTTACTTTACGGGAATCACAGGTTATTCCTTTTATATCTATATCTTTAAAATTGATTATACGAGAGGGTCTAATGGTTTTTATTAACTCGGTCAATCTCATTTTCTTTAAGGGCGACTAATTTCTCAGATGTTATCTGAAGATACTTTAATATATCTGAAGCTACCCTTTTAAATACAGGAGCACAAACTACCCCTCCAAAATAGTAAGGATAAGGTTCATCTATGACAATACATATAGCGATTACAGGATTATCTGCAGGAACAAAACCAATAAAAGAAGCAACAAAACGATCATGAACGTATCTACCATCACTGCCAATTTTTTGAGCTGTGCCGGTTTTGCCAGCTACTTTAAAACCTTCAATTTTAGCTAACTTTCCTGTACCATTTTCTACTACCCCTACCAATATATCTTTTAAACGTCTACTGGTTTCTTCAGATATTACCCTTCTAATTATTTGTGGAGAGAACTCTTTGATTTTCTCTCCATCTCTATTTCTTACCTCTTTTAAAATAAATGGCTTCATGAGTAGCCCTCCATTAGCTATTACCGAGATAGCACTTACTAACTGTAAAGCAGTTACCCCTACTTCATGACCGATAGGTACCGCTCCGATAGATGTCTTTGACCAAAACTTAGGGCTTTTAATTGTTCCAGCGATCTCTCCGGGTAAATCTATTCCTAAACAGCTCCCAAAACCAAAAGATTTTACATAACGGTAGATAATATCTGGACCTAAGATTTGAGCTAATTTAGTAGTACCGATATTACTTGACTGTTCAATTACTTCTTTAAAGGTAAGCCATCCATGTGGCCGATGATCATGAAGGATATGATTACCTACACGATAACTTCCATTTTCACAGAAGAAGCGATCATCTTCTTTTACCTTTCCTTCCTCTAAAATAGCGGCAGCAGTAACTATCTTAAAAGAAGAACCAGGCTCAAACATATCAGTAATTGCGATATTTTTTCTCACTTCAACATCTGTATAATTGGCACGATTTAAATCAAAAGTAGGTCTATTCGCCAAAGCCAATATCTCTCCTGTAAATGGATTTATCACTATAATCATAGCATGTTTTGCCCTAAATACCTTGAATACTTTATCGAGTTCCCGTTCAGCGATATATTGGATCGTTTCATCGATTGTCAATACCAAATCACTTCCATCTATGGGAGGAGTTATCTTCTCA
Source organism: Candidatus Omnitrophota bacterium (assembly GCA_023819505.1). Taxonomy (GTDB): domain Bacteria; phylum Omnitrophota; class Gorgyraeia; order Gygaellales; family JAMWCP01; genus JAMWCN01. The sequence continues at coordinate 14,486 of JAMWCN010000003.1, forward strand.
ATCAATTCTAGCTTATTACCTTTTGCATCTCTTAAAAACAATGCTAGGCCAGCTTTACCTTTAAGATAATTATCATAGAAAAGCTCTATCCCCTCTAAACCCACATTATCTAAACCTGCAAAACCAAGGAGGTGACTAGCAAGATAACCGTTAGGATATGCACGCTTACTCTCTTTTATAAAACCTAAGCCATCTATTTTTAAAGCTTTTATCTGCTCTACCTGAGAAGGAACCAGTTTTCTTGCAATCCATACAAATGCTTTATTTCTAAAAAGTCTTTCTCTTAAATAAGAATGGTCTAATTTAAGGATTAAAGAAAGTTTCTTTATAACAGTTTCTTTATCTTTTATCTCTACAGGTACAGCATAGAGAGATTCTGCAGGCAAATTTACTGCTAATGGATGCATCCGACGATCACAGATATCTCCTCTGCGAGGTTCTAATTTTATATAGAGATAGTGTTGCTTCCGGGCAAGACTGCTTAGGAAGGAGAAATTAAAAATTTGAATATATAAGAGCTTACCTATAATAAATAAGAAAAGTATAAAAAAACAAAAAAATATTCCTTCAAAACGGTTTCTACAGTATCTTAAATACACAATTTATTATTTTTAAGGATTTATGGGTTTGGCTTCTGCCTGTTTTGTAATTAAATTGATAAAACGAGAAAAAATATTCTGTTTATTCTCTTTTAATTCATTTGAAGTTACATTTAAAGAAAGAGCTTTTAATGAACGTGTATTTGAAGCGATCTCAAAATTATTAAATTTATTAGAAAGTTTTTTTTCTATGTAAGGTAAAGATGAAAATACTGCCAGATTGTAACGCAAGAGATTATTATTATCAATAAGTTTATCTAAAAGGGCAGCTTTTTTTTCATTATTATAAGCAAGATAAAATATTTTAATCTGTTGATGAGTATAAATTAAAGCTAAAAGAGTTATAAAGAAGCATAAAGTTAAAAATCTAAAAAGCCTCAAAAATCATCAGCTCCTTTCTGCCACTCTCATCTTAGCGCTTCTACAGGAAGGATTCTCTTTAATTTCTAAAGAAGTTGGTCTAAGTGGTTTTTTAGTAATTATCTTTAAATCAGAACTGAGCTTACGAAAAGAATGCTTCACGATTCGATCTTCTAAAGAATGGAATGAAATTACTACAAATCTTGCCTTTCTGTTTAAAAGTCCCACTGCTTTAAAAATCGCTTCCTCTAAAGCTTCTAATTCTCGGTTAACTGCGATACGTAATGCTTGAAATGTCCGTGTAGCAGGATGGATGCGACTGTACTTATAAGGAACAGCTTTCTTTACAAGCTCAGCTAATTCTAAAGTTGTACTGATATGCTTTTTCTTCCTTTCCTCTACTAAATAACGAGCGATGCGATTATGCCAACGCTCCTGACCAAATGTCCAGAGGAGATTCGATATCTCATCCTCATTAAGATTATTTACTAAATCATAAGCAGATATAAAAGTATTTCTATCCATGCGCATATCTAAGGGACCATTATGTTGAAAACTGAAACCTCTTTCAGGATTTTGCAACTGATAGCTGGAGACACCTAAATCAAAAAGGATACCATCTATGTGAGGTAAGTTAAGATCTTTAATTAACTCATCTATATTTCTGAAATCACCATAGATAAGTTCAAAATTTCTTTGGAATTCCTCTAATCTCTTAGCACAGATTTCTAATACTTCCTTATCCTTATCTATACCGATAAGTTTTCCTCCTGGTAAAATTTTTTTCAATATATAAAATGCATGTCCTCCTGTGCCAACGGTAGCATCTATAATTATTTTTCCTGGACTAAGATTTAAATAATCTATTACTTCTTTATACATTACTGGAATATGAAAAAATCTCTTTTCATCAGTCAAAATCATATCTCCATTACTTTCTCGGAGATTTCCTCAAATGATTTACGCCAATTGTTATAGAACTCATACCACTTATCCTTTGCCCATATTTCAATACGGTTAGATACCCCGACAATAACCACTTCTTTTTTTATCTGAGCAAATTCTTTTAGATAATTGGGTATAAGGATCCTGCCTTGCTTATCTGGAATAATTTCTTGAGCACCTGAAAAATATAATCGGTTAAATGTGCGTGCTTGTTGTTTTGTAAAAGATAAGTTTTTAAACTTCTGTTCCTGGGATTTCCATTCATCTTCAGGGAAAAGGAATAAGCAGTTATCCAATCCTCGGGTAATAAAAAACCTTTCAATAAAATTTTGTTTAGCTACCTCTCTAAATTTAGCAGGTAAAATAATCCTTCCTTTACGATCTATAGTATGTTCGTATTCACCATAGAACATTTTACCACTTTACTCCACTTTTAACCACTCAATGTGAAAAGTATAAGAAAAAAAATATTTTTGTCAAGATAAAAATTTAATTAATTTATTAAAATACAATAAATAGTAGGGATTTAAAATAAAATATCAAATATATTGTGTTTTATTAAGGTGGGAAGTTTTGAAAAAATTTTTGGCTTTTTCTATATCTTTGTTTATCTGCCGAATTAATTCTTTGGTAGAAAAAAACCTCTTCTGAGGGCGTAATTTTTTAATAAATTCCACCTCTAAATATCTATCGTAAATGTTTTTTTTAAAATTAAAGATATGTATTTCTATTGAGGTGGGTTTGGTATCTTTAGTTTTTTTAAATGTTGGCCTATTGCCAATATAACAGAGACCTTTAAAAATTTTATTCTCAAACCTTATCCTTACTATATAAACTCCATAAGGAGGAATGATCTCATTATTTATAGAAAGATTGGCAGTAGGAAAACCTAAATCTGTAGCTATTTTTCTACCTCTTATTACTCTGCCCAAAATACTGTAGGGACGAGCTAAAAGAGAAAACAGTTCATTCAATTTACCTTTAAGGATAAGTCTACGGATGATGGTAGTACTAATAAAGGAATCTTTAAATTTTACCGTTGGAATTATCTTTAATTTAAAACCATACTTTAAAGAAAGTTCTTTTAAAAAAAAGATATCTGCCTGCGCACCTTTCCCAAAACGGAAATTTTCTCCTACGATAAGATACTTTAAATTAAATTTTTTAGAAAGGAGCTCTATAAATTTTTCAGCAGATAGATTTGCTAAAGAACGGTTGAATCTAAATATTATACAGAAATCGACATTTTGCCTTTCTAATAGTATTAAACGATGCTTTAAAGACATAACCAAAGGTTCATTCTGAGGATGGGGCCAGAATGTAATAACTACACTTTCGCCTCTTATAAGGGAAGCTACCTCTGTGGTTTTTTTTATTAAATATTGATGTCCCCGATGAAGACTATCGAATACGCCTACAGTAATTACTCCTTTTTTTATTAGTTTAGATAAAATCTTTTGGGGGTAATATATGACTTTCATTTACATCCTTTAAATCTATTGCTTCTTTAATACTGTAAGGTCCCACACTTATCCTTTCTATCTCTGAAACATATCCTCCACAGTTAAGTCTCTGAGCTATATCGGTAGCAAGCTTTCTTATATATGTACCTGTGGAACAGCGCACATAAAATTTTATCTCTTTAGGCTTTAACTCTAAAAGTTTAAGTTCTTTTATTATAACTTTACGTGGCTGAAGCTTTATCTCTATCCCTTTACGGGCAAGTTGGTAAAGACGTTTTCCTTTATATTTTAATGCGGATATCATCGGAGGAACCTGTTCAATAATTCCTGTAAATTCTTTAAAAATCTCCTCTACCTTCTCTTGACTAATTTCAGGCACATCTGTTTCCTTTATAACCTTTCCTAAAGCATCACCGCTATCAGTAACTTTACCCAAACTTAAAGTAGCGATATACTCCTTATCGTACGAAAGGAATCTCCTAAAAAATTTAGTTATCTTTCCTACCAGTAGTACCAAAACTCCGCTCGCTAGGGGGTCTAATGTTCCGCTATGACCAATTTTTTTAATCCTTAGTACCTTCCTTACATAATCTACTACATCATGGGAAGTCATACCTTTTGGTTTATTTATAATAATTATACCGTCTTTCATAGATATTGTTTTATCTTTGCTATCACTTTTCTTTCTGCATCTAAAAGGTTCCCTTTTATCTTACAACCACTGGCACTGCGATGCCCCCCTCCGCCAAAGTAGCTTGCAATCTTATTTACATCTATTTTTCCTTGAGAACGCAAATTTACATTGATGGTATTAGAATAAGAATTTTCTTTAAAGAGAACTACCACCTCTGCATCTTTTATAAGTCGACCAAAATTTAAAAGCTCTTCTGTTAAATCAGATGAAGGTTTGTATTTATTAAAAAGAGACTTTCTCATCTTAAACCAAATTATCTTATTGTCTTTGGTAGAATTGATGGTAGAAATAGTCGCAATTAAAAATCTTACATCAGAGATAGTCTTTCTTTGATATATATTTCTGTATATATTATGTACTTTTAAGCCGTAATCTATAAGTTTAGAACTTATCCTATGTGAAGCAGAAGTTGTGTTGGGATAATGGAAGGAACCGGTATCGGTAAATATACCTGTATATAACCAAAGAGCTATTTTTCTATTTAGGGGAACTTTTAATTTCTCATAAAGTTTATAGATCATCTCAGCGGTAGAACTTGCCTCTGGTTCTATCCAATTTATATCACCAAAGTAAGTATTACTTATATGGTGGTCTATATTTATAATTGGCTTACCTTTGCCAAAAGCCTCTATTATTTTTTCTGCACGCATCTGGTCAGAACAGTCTAAAACTATTAAAACATCATATTTAGAATAATCTATTTTATCTAACCTCTTTATAAGATGGGTATCGCCAACGAAATTATACTCTTGGGGTATCTTCTCAGAAACTACCATCGTTGCTTTCTTCCCCAAAGAGGTAAGTAAAGCTCGCATTGCAAGAAGCGAACCAATCGCATCACCTTCTAAATTTATATGGGAAGTAATTAAAAAATTTTTATATTCTTTAATCTTTTGAATCAATTCCTTTACCATCTTTTTCCTCTCTTAATCTTCTAATTTCCTCTTCAAGAAAAATACTTTCTTCAACAGATTTATCTTCCTTAAATACAATCTCGGGAACAAATTTTAAAGTAAGCCTTTGAGCAACCTCTCTACGTATAAAACCTTTAGCATTCTCTAATGCAGAAGCGGTAGATTCTTTCTCTTTAGAATTTCCTAATACACTGTAATAGATACGTGCAAATTTTAGATCCGAACTTAACTCTATCCTTAAAACTGTAATGAAGCCTATACGGGGATCCTTTAACTCATCATGAATTATATTACTTATCTCTCTCTTTAAAGCTTCTGCTACTTTCTGGACTCTACTCATATTTATAAAATTTGCATCTCATAATCCAGAAGATCTATCTGGTTATAATTTTTTAAAAAATTGATAACTTCGCAGAGGAGACTATCCATCTGAGATCTATCCTTACTTATACTCACTACAGCTAAATTAGCTCTCTGCCACTTATCCTCATCATTTAAAGAGATAACTGCGATATTAAATTTATTACGTAATTTTACCTTAAGACTATCTAAAACGGTTCTTTTATCTTTTAAAGAATTACTATTATAGATAAATAAAGAAATTTTCAATATCCCTACAGTCATTGCTTTGTTAGATTTTTAAGAAAGCTAATTTCCTCTTCTTTAGAACTTAGCCCTTTATCTAACTTTGCATAAAGTAGATCTTCAAGAACCTTTTTGTATTGAGGTCCACAAACTAGCCCTATTCTTTTTAACTCTTCCCCTTTTATACATAACCTTACCAGGTTATACTTAGTTAAAAAATCATCTATGTTTTTATTGAGGAGTTTATCTGAAGAAGTAGCCTTTATAAGGAGGATCACTTCGTAGCTTAATGGATTTAAGTATTTAAAGATAGAACTTGGTTTTAGTTTCTTTTTGAGTTTAGAGGCTAATTTAATTTCTTTTTTATAAGAAATAATCCTTTTAGTATCCCCTTTCCTAAAGGCAAAATTTTTACAGATAGAATTCAGTTTTCTTATATCTAAAGGGTATACTAACCCTATAAAATACATCAACCAACTATCTAATGGTCTGCGCGATGGAAATCTTTTACAGTACCAATTTATCTGTCTTTGAATAGAATTAAGAAAAATTAAGTTTTTTTTGCTTAATTTTAATTCCGGACTTATAAAATTTAAACCTACCAATTCATTTAATCTTTTTATGCAATTTAAAACTTTTTCTTCTTTAAGGAGTAAAATTAATTCATCCCTTATCCGATGCGGATGTACCTTATGAAGCATCTTTAACTTGACTGCTTTCTTAAGTTCCCTTAAAGTAGCTCTTTCTATCTTAAATTTAAATCTCTCTTTAAAACGGATCGCCCTTAAAATTCTAGTAGGATCATCGATAAAACTTTTAGGATGTAAAATACGTATCTTTCTATTAATTATATCGGAATAGCCACCAAAAAAATCAACCAATTCTCTATCAGGATAGAGTCTTATGGCAATAGCATTTATGGTAAAATCTCTCCTCTTTAAATCTTCCTCAATATTGGCTGGTTCTACGGTAGGAAGAATAGCAGGTCTTAAGTAGTATTCTCTGCGCGTAGTAGCTATATCAACTTTTATCTTATCTAGAGTTACTAAATTAGCAGTACCAAAATGTTTATGGTAGGTAAGTTTAGCATCTAAATTTAAGGCAAGTTTAGAGGCAAAATCTAGGGTATTTTTCTCTACGGCAATATCTAAATCAAAATTACTAACCCCTAAAATCAAATCACGAACAAAACCACCTACAAGATAAATTTTTACATCCATTTCAGAAGCCAATTTTTCAGATAGATTAATTATCTTTTTTAACTCTTCAGGTAAATTATCTAAAAGCCTAACTGCATCTCTCATATAAATTAACCTCTGGGATGAAACATCTTATGAATCGTCTTAAGACGATCGCGATCGATATGAGTATAGATTTGAGTAGTAGAGATATCTGTATGTCCAAGCATCTCCTGAACACTCCTTAAGTCTGCTCCCCTTTCCAATAAATGACTGGCAAAGGAATGTCTAATAATATGAGGTTTCACAGGTTTTTTAATTCCTGCTTTGCGCGCATATTTCTTTATTATCTTCCATAAACTCTGCCGAGATATCTTTGCACCAAAACGGCTTACGAATAATAACTCTGAATTCTTTTTGCCTAAAAGAGCGGTTCTGCTGTTTTGAAGGTATCTTCTTATAGAAGCACAGGCATATTTACCTAAAGGTATAATCCTTTCTTTATTCCCCTTTCCAACACAACGTAAAAATCCCACATCTAAATTTACGTCTTCTAACTTAAGATTAACAACCTCCGAGACGCGCATCCCCGTAGCATACATAGTATCTAAGATCGCTCTATCCCTTATACCTACTTTATTCCTTAGATCTGGTTGAGAGATCAAAACTTCAATCTCTTCTACAGTTAATGTAGAGGGAATCTTTTTCCATAATTTAGGACTCTGAAGAAGTTCTGTAGGGTTAGAGGAGATAATTTTTTCTCTGGTAAGGAATTTATAAAATGATTTTATAGCAGCGACTCTTCTGGCGATAGAGTTACTAGAAAGCCCTTTTTCTTTTTGTTCCTGCATAAAATCACTTATAGAATCTCTTTTTATATCAACAAAGGAACTTATCTTATGTTTACTGAGATATTCTTTAAAATTTAATAGATCCCTACGGTAAGAATCAACGGTATTGGAAGAAAAACCTCTCTCTACTACTAGATAGTTTAAAAATAGTTCTATTAACTCATCCATTTTTTAAAAAGGGGTTTTCTCTTTTTTCCCTGCCTATAGTAGTCTTTACCCCATGACCTGGATAGACAACTGTATCATCATCTAATAAAAAAAGTTTTGTTTTTATAGAATCTATGAGCTTTCTATATGAAGCACCAACAAGATCTGTTCTTCCGATACCAGAAAAGAAAAGTGTATCACCGCTAAAGAGGATCTTCTCTTTATCATCCAATATAGATAAACAGATACTACCAGGGGTATGACCTGGAGTGTGAATAACTTTAAGGCGAATTTCATCTAATTTAATTTCCTGTCTATCTTCTAATGTAAAGATCTCTGAATTTACAGTAAAAGGTTCAGTAAAAAATTTAGAGAGATTAAGTACAGGGTCTTTTAATAACGGTAGATCTTCTTTATGGATATATATAGGAAGTGAAAAATTTCTATCTGCTCCAATATGGTCTATATGGCCGTGAGTATGAATAATAAAGTAAGGTTTAAGTAAATTTTTTTTAATCACCTGCGTTATTTTCTCAGGTTCTGAACCCGGATCGATAAGGACCGCTTTAAGTGAATCCGAAACCAATATATAACAGTTCGTTTCAAATGGACCTAAGATTAATCTTTTTAAGGTCATCTTAAGTAATCTTTAATTTTTGGATAGGAAAAATCTCTTAAAATATTCTTTCTTATAATTTCTGCTCTTTGGTAGTACCAGTTTAAATTCGTAGTATAGATATCTTTTGATAAAGAATCTCTTAAATCTGTGAGTTCTTTTATATAAAAATTTAACTTAAAACTTTTTTCTTCTAGAAGTAAATTTGATAAAATCTTTAAATTTTTTATCGCTTCATCTAGACAGAAAATCCTTCTCTTATGACTCGCTGGATCTATCAAACTATTAATAAATTCACTGTGCCAGGATTTCCAGTATAAAAAGTAGCTACGGTACTGATCTTCTTTATCAACAAATAAGGAAGGATACTCATCAGGGACTAAAACCATCTCTTTTTCCTCTAAAGATTCTTTCTTTGGTTTACGCCTAAATTTTCTTAAAAAGGCATCACAACCCAACAGATTCACAAAAATTAAAATATAAATTAAAATAAATTTAACTTTTAGTTTTTTATTTCTCATTTTCATCTAATCATCTCCTTAAATTTAGATTCATCAATTATATTTAACCCTAATCTCTTTGCTTTCTCAAATTTTGAGCCCGGATTTTTACCTGCCACTACAAAATCTGTATTTTTACTTACCGAAGAGGAAGGATTGCCTCCCAGTTTTCTTACAAGCTCCTCTGCCTCCTGTCTTGTAAAACTCTCCAGTTCTCCTGTAAAGACTACAGTCTTTCCTGTCAAAGGAGTAGGTTTTAAAGTTATTACTTTTTCTTCCATATTTAGACCTGCTTTCTTTAATTTAAATATAAGTTCTCTTACCTTTTTCTCTTTGAAGAAATTTACGATTGAATCTGCCATTACCGGTCCTACCTCATAGATATTTTCTAAATCAGATAATTTTGCCTTCATTAAGTTCTGGATATTTTTAAAACGCTGAGCTAAAACAAAACTTGCTTTCTCGCCCACATGTCTTATACCTAAAGCGTAAAGGACCCTACTTAAAGGTTGATCTTTACTTCTTTGAATTGCGTTTAAAAGATTCTCAGCTTTTTTATCTTTAAATAAATCTAATTTTAGAAAATCTTCCTTCTTTAAAAAATAGATATCTGCAAAATCCTTAACTAAACCCTTCTCTACTAACTGTTTTACTACCGACTCTCCCATACCTTCAATATCCATAGCAGCGCGACTGGCAAAATGAATCAAACCCCTCTCTAATTGTGCAGGACAGGAGGGATTTGTACATCTAAAAGCTACTTCCTCCTCTTTCTCTTTAATGATTTTAGAACCACATACCGGACAAACTCTTGGAACTTTAAATTCCTTCTCCTTTCCTGTACGCACAGATTCAACCACTTTAACTATCTTAGGAATAACTTCCCCCGCCCTTTCAATAATTACCCTATCCCCTACCTTTACACCCAATCTTTTCATCTCTTCAAAATTGTGTAAAGTAGCCCTACTGATTATTACTCCTCCACATTCTACAGGTTCAAGCTCTGCCACAGGAGTAATTACTCCTGTGCGACCAACCTGAACTACAATATTTTTTATTCTAGTGGTTGCCTGTTTTGCAGGAAATTTATAAGCGACTGCCCATCGGGGACTTTTTAATGTAGAACCCAATGCTTTCTGTTGGGCCAAACTATTTACTTTAATTACCATACCATCTATATCGTATTCCAAAGAATCTTTTTTTTCTTGCCACTCTTTACAGTATTGAATTACCTCCTCAAAACTCTTGCAGAGCTTAGCATAAGGATTTGTACGCATACCCCATCTCTTTAGATACTCTAAATATTGCCAGTGTGTTTTTATCTCTATATTTTGATAAGCACCTAAGGAATGGGCAAAGAAGTTTAGTCTTCTTTTACTTACTAAACTTGTATCTAAAAGTTTCAAAGAACCACTGGCAGCATTGCGAGGATTGGCAAAAGGAACTTCGCCATTTTTTTCTTTTTCTTTATTTAAAGCCAAGAAATCTTTCTTCTCCATATATACCTCTCCCCTTATCTCAATAAAATCAGGTATATCCTTTCCTTGCAGCACAAGGGGAATTGCTCTTATAGTTTTTATATTTAAAGTGACATCCTCTCCTGTTTCTCCGTCCCCTCGCGTTGCCCCTATAGAAAGTTTACCTTTAGAATAAGTTAAATTTGCACTTACTCCATCTATTTTTAATTCCACTACATACTCTATCTTCTCTTTAGTACCTAAAGCTTTAAATATACGCTCCTGCCATTGGGAAAGCTCATCGAAGGAATAAGTATTATCTAAAGAAAGCATCTTCTCTTTATGTTTTACAGTTTTAAAACCTTCTAAAATGATACCCCCAACTCTTACCGTAGGAGAATCTTCAGTTTTAAATTGAGGATACTTTTCTTCCAACTCTTTTAACTGTCGCATCAAGTCATCGTATTCTTTATCGGATATTTCTGGTTGGTTCAATACATAATAGCAGTAATCGTGGTGACGAATCTCTTCTCTTAACTCTTCAATCTTTTTCTTAACCTTCTCTAACATAGAAAATCACCTTCCCAAATATAATCTTTCAGCTAAAAATACAGGAAGCCCTGCTTCTATTATCTTCTTATAAGAAGATTTTATATCATAATCTACCCGTTTAATCCAGACTTCTTTCTTCTCAGTATCAAATACAGAATAACAGGCAAAAGGATTACCATCTCGAGGTTGTCCTACGCTTCCCACATTTACAATGTATTGGTAGTTTTTAGATAATTTAAGGTGAGTTGGTTCATAATAATAGACTTTATTCTGATCATCCTTAACAAATACCCCACTTATATGGGAATGACCGATAAAGCAGATATTGTTCTCTAAAATTTTAAAACTTTCCTCAGCATCAAAAACTTCATCCATATACTTAAAATCTTGGGGACTATCTAAAGTTCCATGAACCAAGCTTAAATTGTCATTCCTGTAGGTAAGGGACAATGAGCCAAGATATCTCTTCTCTTCTTCAGAAAGTTTTGTCTTTGTCCAGATGATTGCTCTTTTTGCTACAGGGTTAAAATAATCTATAGGGAATAAATCTACCGCTGCCCAGTCATGATTACCTGCGATTACCACTGAGGAAATCTTCTTCACCAGTTGAATACAATTAGAAGGATCAGCAGCATAACCTACAATATCTCCTACGCAGAGATAGATATCTATAGATTCTCTCCTGTAAGCTTTTATTACCGCTTCTAAAGCTTCTAAATTAGAGTGGATATCAGAAAATATACCGTAGCGCATATGTTTATTCCCAAAAAAATCTGATCTCAAAATCTTCAAATTCCCCTGTAGGTTGTTGCCAATCTATCTGGATATCTTTAATATAGGAAGAAAAATATTTCTTTATCCTCTCTAAAAATTCTTTCAATATTTCTTCTTCTTGCTCTGCTACTAACTCTACCCTTCCATCCCTTAAATTCCTTACCCAGCCTTTAACCCCTAAATCCTGAGCGATACTTTCAGCAGTGTATCTGAACCCTACTCCCTGAACCCTTCCCACATAAAAAACATGAATTCTTCTCTGCATAACTTTTAAATCGGGGGAGTGGGATTTGAACCCACGACCTCTTGGTCCCGAACCAAGCGCTCTTTATCCAAGCTGAGCCATCCCCCGTTATTCTTTTAAAAATTCTTTAAATCTTAAGGCATTCTTTACCGCAAAACCAAAAGCATCATTATTAAAAAATGCAAAGATATCTTTTTTGAAACTCAAAGCAAAATTAGCCCAATATTTTAATTCCTTATCAGAATAATTTCCACTGTAAAGCCCATCTCTACCATGAAAACGAAGATATAAAAAATCTGCAGTTAATACTTTTTCCTGTGGCCAAAAAATGGAATCTGCTATACATAAACAGACATTGTAGTCTTTAAGTATATCGTAAGTCTCTTTAACAAACCAACTTCTATCTCTAAATTCAAAGACATTCCTTATCTTATATTTTTTTAAAGCTTTCAGAAAATTTTCTAAACGAACTAAATCTTTTCTCTGATAGGAAGGCAGTTGCCAAAGAACCGCAGCAAGCTTTTCCTTTAACTCTAAACAGGCATTAAAAAAATTCTTTAAGGTAGCTTCGTCATCTAACCTTTTTATATGCGTAATAAAACGACTACCTTTAGCTACAAAATAAAAATTTTTAGGACTCCTTCTAAACCAACCTTTAAATGTCTCTTTTTTGGGAAGCCGATAGAATGTAACATTTAACTCTACAGAGTTAAAAAATTGGGTATAGTATTCAAACCATCTGTTCTGCGATAGATCTTCAGGATAGAATACATTTCTCCAATGCTGATAAACCCAACCACTCGTTCCCACAAATATATTGGGCATCTTATTTAATTTTAAGTATATCAGAAATATAAAGCAATAGCAATATAGCAGAAAGGATAAAATTATTTTATATATCCTTTGGTAAACGTAAAAGAAAAATTAAACCAAAGACCAAAAATATATTTAAATTAAAGATACTTAATCTATAACCGTATTCTTTAAAAATAATTAATATCAAAAAACTGATACCTAAGAATAGAGAACCTAAAATCGTAGAAAGATAGCCTATGAAATTAAATAAACCAAAAATCTCTCCTATATCCTCTTTCTTAGATACCTTTACTAAAAAAGCTCTTGAGATTACCCAGCTTGAACTTAAACTCAATCCTACCAAAGCTCCGATAAGCCAAAATAAAGTTTTAGTTCTTATTAAGCTTGCAGCCACCAAGGAAACCATCCAGAGAAAAAATATAATGATTAAACTCCTCCTATATCCAAGATACTTACATAGATATCCTGAAGAAAAACTTCCCAATATAGCAAAGAGTGTAGAAAAAACTATCAATTTAGAAAGCTCATCTTCATTTAATCCAAAGACACGACTTGCATATACCGACATAAATACAATTACCGCATTTACTACACATAATCCCAAAAAACTTGCCTTTAGAAAATTAGCAAGGTAAGGATTTTTTCTGCAATGATTAAAGAGTTGTCTTATTCTTTTAAATACAGAGATAATTCTTTCTTTTTTAAAAAAAGAAAAGAAATCTATATTTTCTTTTGAGGAATCTTTAATAAATAAAAGACAGGGCAAAGAAAAAACTAAAAATAAAATTGCAGTAAGTAAAAATCCAAATCTATAACCGTAATCTATTATAGGATCTTTAACTAAATATATAGCTAAAATTGCTCCTATATAACCAAATGCCCTTCCTATACCTGAAATCACCGTAATATCTTTGGAATCAGCAAATTCTACCATAATGGCATTATAGAAAATAACTGCGGTCTGACAGCCAAAATTAGCAATAGCAAAAAAGATTAAAGCTAAAAATACATTATCAGTTGAACTTAAAAGGAGAGTAAAGATTATACTTAATAATGTAAGGTATACCAAAAATGGTTTTCTCCTCTGACTAAAATCAGAGATGCCACCTAATATAGGAGAGCTAACTGCTACTAAAAAGGTAGAGATACTGTAAAATATACTATAAAAAATTTCAGCCACATTTCTCTCTATAGTTATCCAACGCACAAAATATAAAGAGACGATATTTACTGCAAAGAATTGGTTTGCTAAATCGTACAATGCCCAAGCTAAAATTAATAACTTCTTTTTCATAAGGAAAGCTTTAAACTATAGTTATCTATTTAGCTAAATCTACCATTACATAATATAGACCTTTTAATAATTCAAACATCCTCTTAAAATCTAAATTCTCTTCTCTATCTTTATCTGTATGGTAATAGGGGTAACGATAAAAAGCGGTATCGGTAAGCATCAAAGCTTTATAACCGTATCTCCAAAATGACCAGTTATCTGAAAAACTTATCTCAGGAACAAAACCTGCAGGAACAGCTAAAAATTCCACTTCTAAATTTGAATTATTTTTAAATACATCTACTACCTTTTTTAGATAAGTCTTTGACTTAAGATTACTTACCATAGCGATAAAATTTCCTCTGTGAGGATAAAAGAAATTCAATCCAAAAGGATAACTTTGAGAGCAAGGTTCATCGGTATAATAACCTACAGACTCCAAACATAACATCATCTCTATATCCTGTTTCTCTTTTTTTAAAGATTCTGTATAATTTAGACTCCCCATACCTTTACTCATAAAAAACGGTGGCTCCTCATTGGTAAAGGCAACAAACCTTACAGTTTTATTTAACTGAATATTAAACAATAATCTAGCCAATTCTAAAAGTACAGCTATTCCTGAAGCATTATCATCTGCGCCTGGTGAACCAAAAACAGAATCGTAATGTGCACCTACAATAATTATCTTACCTTTTAGATTTAATCCTTCTTTCTCAGCTACAATATTGCGACAGGTTATATTTTGCCATAAAAAAATTTGTTCTTTTGTTGAATAACCTAATTTTAAAAATTCTTCCCTTATATAGTTGGCAGTGCTTTCAAGATTTAAATATTTATAGAGATTCCTTTCCCCTATCTGGTAAGAAATTGTATGGATATGCCTTCTTAAGTTATCAATTGAAAGAGCTTCTTCCATTAAAACTATATCCTGTAATATTCTTTATTTATCTTCTTTATATCTTTATTGGTATTGAGGTTAAGAATTCCTTCTAAAGATAGAGGCATAACATAAGACCAGTTTAAATCTGAAAGGGTACCTGGAAAGTTTATACGTCTTAACCAGCAATCATCGGAAAAGATATCTGATATAGAAAGCCAGTCAAATAAAAGATTTATACAGAATATTGAGGCGGTCTTAGCAATATACTCTAAGACATTTCTGCAGAATAACTTATCAGGTTTTTCTCTCATCTCACCTTCCAATCCTATTGCTTTCCAGAATTTTTCTTTCTCTAAATAAGAACATCTATACAATTCAATTATATGAGGGACTTCTTTTTCGTTTAATTTTAAAATTGATAAAATTTTTTCTATATTATTGATTTCTTTCTTCCAACGCAGTCTTTTATGGAAAGATAAATTTAAATCAAAAAGAGCTTCCTTAACTGTATCGAAATCTATATTTTTTTCTTTTAAATATCTCTTAAATAATTCCTCATCCACAGTTCCTGCTTCAAAGCTCCACCAAGCTTCTAAATTTGAAGAATCATGTGTTGAGATAGTTGAGATTGCTAAAGTCCGATAGCTTTGTGGCTCTTTAAAGTTACAACTCTTCTGCCAGTCCTTATTCCAACGCAGTACCTCTATACCCGGGATACCCAGTTCTTTTAAAACCTTATAGGAACACTTAGGAACAGTTCCTAAATCCTCCGCACAGGCAAGCATAGAGGTATTTTTAACTATTATGGAAAGTATATTTTTGCCATGTTCCTCCCAAATTTTTTCATCTTTGGGATCAAAATATCCGTTTAAACCAGCATTTTCTAAAGGTTCTGTAATTGGAATTGACCAGATCCTAAAAATGCCTACCACATGGTCGATTCTAAAGATATCGTAAAAATTTTCTGCATATTTCAATTTTTCAATTATATAATCGTAGTTATTTTTAGCCATATTATCCCAGTTATAAGGAGGCATGCCCCAACGTTGACCTTTAGCATAATACATATCAGGAGGGGCTCCTGAAGAAAATTCCAATTTAAAATAGTCTCTTTTTGCCCAGATATCAGCAGAATCTCTACTTACCAATAGCGGTAGATCTCCCATCAAAAATATCCCTTTATCTTTAGCATAGGCTTTTATACTCTTAAGTTGCTCGTAGGCTTGCCATTGAAGCCAGGCATAGAAATTTAACCTATCTTTATTTTCTCTCTTGAAACTCTCTAAATCTTGCCTATCCCTTAAAAAAACAGGCCATTCTTCCCAAGATTTTTGAAGGTATTTTTCTTTTATAACTTTGAAAAGGCAGTAGTCTTCTAACCAGAATATATATTTCTTTTGGTATATATAAAATTCTTCAGCTAAATTATCCTTTATTTTTTCAAATATCTTCCATAAAATTTCTATCTTCTCCTTTTTTATTCTATAATCTACCCTTTTTGAAATAGGAAATTTATTATTCAGCTGCTTTATAGCAAACAAAAACTCTGAAATATCTGTTCCTTTAAGTTCCTCTAAATTAATGTACATTGGTTCCAAAGCAAAACCGCTTTCACAATCATAGGGTCTGAAATGAAATCCTGTATCATTGAGAGGAAGTAGCTGTATTATACTCATACCCACTTCTTTTACCCAATCACAGACTAATCTTAAATCTAAAAAATCTGCAATCCCTATACTTCTTTTCGAATAGATAGAAAAAAGAGGTACAACTACACCTGATCTTCTTATCAAACCAAGATTCTGCCATTTATCTTTAGAGGAGGTATTAAGAAATTCTAAATAGAGAGAATCCGTCATCTCTTTAGAATCTATAAGAGATAATCTTTTTTGATCCTTTTTACGCTCATAAATATATTTTTCTTTATTTTAGGATCTACTTTTGCAAGCTCTCTAATTATATTTTCAATCAATGTGCGTTTAGAATCTAAGGAATTGGGACATATACATTTTGGAGAAGGAAAATTACACCGCTTAGAAAAAGCTTCCAGAAGTCTTTCTTCAATATAACATAATGGTCTAATAATAGTAAGTTTTCCCTCAAATAATTCCTGTTTAGGAGACATACTGGAGATCTCTCCATGGAAGAATAGATTTAAAAGGATAGTTTGAATTATATCATCGAAATGGTGTCCTAAGGCAACTTTATTACAACCGAATTTTTCTGCAGTTTTAAATATTGCTTTTCTCCTATTCCAAGAACACCAGAAACAAGAAAGGTCCTCTATTTTTGTTTCTCTTAAGATATCTATCCTTTCAATGTGATAATTGTAATTGTTCTTTTTAAAATATTCTTCTAATATCTTTGGCTGGATACAGCTATATCCCATATCGATATGTAAAGCTAAAAGCTCATATTTTATGGGAACGAATCTTTTTCTTTCATCTAATAATTTAAGTAAGGATAGACTATCCTTTCCTCCTGAAACAGCTACACAGATTCTATCGTTATTCTCAATCATATTATAATCATAGATGGCTTTTCCTACTTTTTTTATAAGATTTAAAAATAATCCTTTAGGCTTTTTTCTTTTTTCCTTTATCTCCAACATCTTATTATATTTGAAGTACAATAGATTACTTTTATCTTTAATAAAATTATAATATAATTTTCTTTTTTGTATAGAGAATTATAATTAATAATCCAGAATTGGAAAAATGATTGAAAGATGTTGTTTATTTTGTGTTACTTTGCTTAGGCGAGAATAAAAAGAAAAGGGAATTTCCGTTTCTTTATCCGAAAGTCCCCAGTTCGTATTGTCAAAATTGGCTCCAGATTTAATTCTTCAATGAACTATTTGCCTATAATTTTACCTAACACAATTCACAAGTGCAAGAAAAAGAATCTTTAATTCGGCTATGCCCTGCCTTCGGCAGGGCGTGTCCTCGCCCTCGCAAGAGATTTTATTTTAATATATTGCTCGGGCTCGTCCACCTCTGCCTTCGGCAGAGTAACCGAATTATGTAGCGCTCGCCAAAAATCTTTAATGCGGGCTCGCTTTATGCCCTCCCTTTCGCCGCCCTTCGCTTCGCTCAGGGACGCCCTCCCAGAGAGGGCTAAGGC
>JAMWCN010000058.1 GCA_023819505.1 Candidatus Omnitrophota bacterium
TATCCATTGAAGAATCTGGCCTGCGCTGTAAAAAGATTGTGCAGAATATGTTAAGTTTTTCCCGCGCCTCCAGTCAAGTTTTAGAAAAAATTTCTCTAAATGAAATAATTCAAAATACCTGTTCTCTGATTGAAACTGAATATAAACTTCAGGGTGTTACTGTTAACAGAAACCTAAAACCAGACCTTCCTGCTATTTTAGGAGATAAACAACTTTTACAGCAGATGCTTCTGGATCTTTTAAATAATGGCCTGTGGGCAATCAAGAAAAAATCTGAAAGTCAGGCTGGGACGATTACCCTGGAGACCAATTATAAACCTGATAACAAAAGAGTAGTTTTGATTGTCTCTGATACAGGTATAGGTATCCCAGAAGAGAATTTATCGCATATATTTGAACCCTTTTTTACCACTAAAGAAGTAGGAGAAGGAACTGGTTTGGGTTTGGCAATTGTCTATAATATCATTACTCGACATCAGGCAGAAGTAGAGGTAAAAAGTAAAGTAGGCGAAGGCACAAGTTTTATTATCAGGTTTCCTGTAGCCTGATTAATTATAGATAAAAAAGCAACACAACTGAAAAGGAGGTTAATCTTGGAAAGCCACGGTAAGACCAAGAAGATTCTGGTGGTAGATGATGATTTGGCAGTAAGGGATTTTTTAAACCGGTTTTTGACGATGTATGGTTTTAAAGTAAAGTTAGTGATGTCGGGTCAGTCAGCCATAGAGGTGCTCAAAGAATATGATTTTGATATTGTGTTTTTAGATATACGTATGCCTTATGTGGATGGGATAAAGACCTATCAGGAACTAATAAATATAAAACCGAACCTAAGATTTGTGCTGATGAGTGGCTATGCAGTGGAGGATTTAATTAAGGATATTTTAAATCAGGATGGTGTATATTTTTTAAAAAAGCCATTTGATATGGAGGAGCTAAATAAAGTAATAGAAGAACTGGTTAAATATTAAGGATACCAGATTTTATAGATGATGAAAAGAATATTTTTGACTTTGCTTTTATTTTTTATTTTTTCTTTAACTCTTGCTCAAAATTGGCAGGAGTTAAAGGGAGAGCATTTTATTGTTTACTATACAAAGGATGAGCGTTTTGCGCGTCAAGTTTTAGATAAGGCAGAAATTTACTATCGAGATATTGCTTCGGATTTAGGTTATCCTCGGTATTCAGAATTCTGGCTGTGGGACAAACGTGTAAAAATCTATATCTATCCAGATAAAGACTCATTTTTAAAGGAAACTGGTCAGCCTTCTTGGTCAGAAGGTATGGCGGATTATGGCTTAAAACAGATTATGGGTTATAATTTAAGTAATGTTTTTTTAGAGTCTATCCTTCCCCATGAGATGGCACATCTAATCTTTAGAGATTTTGTGGGTTTTAAAGGTGAAATTCCTTTATGGCTTGATGAGGGAGTTGCACAGTGGGCAGAGAAAACAAAAAGGAATTATATTAAGAATTTAATTAAGAAAGCTTATGAGGAAGATAGACTCCTTTCTTTAGATGACTTGATGAAATTAGATATCCGTAATATAAAAACAGGAAATGAGGTTTATGTGCGTTCTACCACTTCCAAAGATGGTCAACCACGTGTTTTATTTTTAAGTGGAGATAATTTAGTAAATCTTTATTATTTAGAAGCAGTCTCTTTAGTTGGTTTTTTAATTGAAAGATTTGGTTCGGATAGTTTTTCTTATTTCTGTAGGCAATTGCGTGATGGAAAAAGACTTAACGAGGCATTAAGATTAAGTTATCCTAACTATATCAGAAATATAGATGATTTGGAAAAATACTTCAGGAAGTATTTAAGCGAGTAGATAAAATACTGAAGTTTAAAGCAACCGAGAAGGAGGCTAGATATGAGAAGAGCATTTACATTAATTGAGATAATGCTGGTAGTAATTATTATTGGAGCTCTGGTAGCGATGGTAATGCCCAGATTAACTGGTAGAGCAGAGCAGGCACGTATTACTGCTGCCAAGGCAGATATCAATGTAAATATCGCTACCGCTTTAAAATTATATGAATTAGACAACGGTAGATTTCCTACAACCGATGAAGGATTAAACGCTTTACTTAATCCTCCTGCTTCTTCTCCTAATTGGAATGGTCCTTATTTAGAGAAAAAACCAATTGATCCCTGGGGAAGACCCTATCAGTATAAATCTCCAGGTCAGCACCGGCAGGATTATGATCTTTATTCTTTAGGTAAGGATGGGATAGAAAGTTTAGATGATGTCAAAAATTGGGATTAATTCAGGTTTAAGTATTATTGAAATACTGTTGACGGTAACTATTTTTTCTTTAGGATTCGCATTTATATACAGAGGATTTCTTTTATGCTTAGACCTATATAGCTACTATTCGGATTATCTTAATTTAGGAATCTTAATAGAACAAAAATTTTGGGAATTAAAAGATAACTTTAGACATTTTGGAGAAAAAGGACTTTTTTCTGCTTTAGGAAATTTTTCAGTTAACAATAAAAATTTTCCTTATAATATAAATTACAATTTAATAGATAAAGATAGCTCTCTATACAAAATAGACCTTGATATGTCAATGAAAGTGGATAAAAGGAATTTGAATTTTTTACGTAGTGCTTATATAGAACATAAGGAATGAAACCAAAGTTAACTTATAAAGAAGGTTTTAGTTTTCTTGAGCTCATTTTAGTATCTAGCCTTATACCTATAATTTCTTTAGCTATTTACTTTACCTTTTCAAGTGGTATTAAGATATATCAGAAGATAAATAATAACTTACCTTTAGAGGAAATAAATATTTTTTTAAATAATTTCTATAAGGATATAAAGAATACCTTTTATTTTAAGGATATCCCTTTTCAAGGAGATAGAGAAAAGATAGAGTTCGCTTCTTTAATTTACAGTTCTTATTTTAAAGCAAAAACTATAGGCAAAGTTATCTATCTCTACGAACACGGTAGAAAAAGACTTATAAGAAAAGATTTTATTTACGGACAGGACTATTTAGAGAAAGCTACAAATTTAAAAATTTTAGAAAATATTTCTAATTTAAATTTTAAATATTACTATTATTTAGAAGAGAAAAATGATTATCTCTGGATGGATGATACCTTTTATGGTAAGATACCTTTAGCTGTAAGGATTGAATTTATTTTTAATGATAAGCCATTTGTATATAGCGTTTCTATTCCCATTGCACAAAAGGAATTATAATAAGTTAGGTTCTATATTTATTTTAACTTTGGTGATGATAGTTTTCTTAAGTTCTTTACTTTTGGCTATAAGTTATGGGATAAGACAGAAGGTAGCTTTTGTAAATAGAATTGAACAAAATAGGAGACTTTCTTCTTTAGCGGAATTAGCTGTATCAAAAGTGATTTCTTATTTGAAAAAGCAGAATCCTAAGAAATATATTGCACTTACCAATGACCTTATTAATAACCCTTTAGATTTTAAAGATATAGATTTTGGTAAAGATTATATAAGTTTATCTTATAATTTTTTTGATGATGCCTCTAAAGAATATTTCACTTTCTACGGACTTATAGATGAGGCAAGGAAGATAAATATAAATAAGGCAGATTTTTCAGTTCTTATGCGTTTATTCCTTTTAGTTAATTTAGAACCCTCAAAATCAGAGGAAATTGCTTCCTCTATCATCGATTGGCGCGATCCTGATAATCTTCTTTATAAAGCTAATTCTGCTGAAGATTCCTACTATCGATTTTTAGAGCTTCCTTATGAGGCGAAGGATGGAGATTTTGAAAGATTGGAAGAGTTGATTTTGTTAAAAGGGATGAGCCCTGATATATTTTTAAAAGTTAAAGACTATTTGACTGTTTACGGTGATGGAAAAATTAATATAAATACTGCTTCTAAAATTGTACTTTTAGCTTTGGGTTTAACTGAATCATTGGTAGATAAAATAATTTTTTTACGTGCAGGAAAGGATGGAATCTCTGGAACCGATGATGATTGTATCTTTTTTGATCCCAATGAAATTGTCTCTAAATTAACTAATTTAGCAGAACTGAATAAGAAAGAGTTAGAGGAATTAGATAAATTTAAAGATAATTTTACTGTAAATTCTAATTTCTTTTCTGTAAAGGCTACTGCTACTCAGAAGGGAAGTAAAATAAGATTAAATGTAGATACTGTTATTGATTATCAAGGAAAAATCTATCTTTGGAATGAAAATTAAAGGATTAAAATTTAGTAAAATAGTAAGTAAATCTATCTTAGGTATAGAATTTACTAAAAGCAGAGTCAAGCTAGCTCTGCTGGAGGCTTTGCCCCATAATGAGAAGATAGTTAGTCTTATCCAAAGAGATATCTCTAATTTAGCTGATAGTGAGATATCAAATCTTCTCTTAAGCATATTTGATACTTTACCATTAAAACCTGTTGAAATTATAGATATAATTGATCCCTCTTTTTTAATTACCAAAAATATCGAGATACCTTCAGTTGACCCGCAGGAGATAAAAGAGATAGTCAATCTTCAGGCTGGAAGACACACTCCTTATTCAAGGGATGAGATAATCGTTGATTATATAAATATCGGTGTATATCGGCGTAATTACAGTCGGATACTTTTAGTGATCGTTGCAAGAAATATCATAAAAAGACATCTAGATATATTAGAGAAAACAAACTTAAACCCAATTAAAATTGTTTTCTCCTGCGAAGGTTTAGCTCTGAATTCATCTCGAATATTAAAAACAGAAACTGAAAATTTACCTTTAGGACTTATCCATATAGATGAAGAAAATACAGATTTTTTAATTATATTTAGAAATAAACCTATATTTATACGTAGTATCCCTATAGGTTCAAAACATCTTATTTTTGAAAAGGAGAAATACCAACTGCGTTTTTTGGAAGAGATAAGTAGGTCTAAAGAGGCATATCAAATTGAAGATGTGGAAAGGAATCCTAACAGCTTTATTCTAACTGGCTCGATAGATGCATTGTTAGATTTAGAAAAATCTTTAGCAGATATCTTACATCTAAATGTGCAATCCATTTCATATTTAAGAAATCTTAATCTATCTGAAGAGATTATAAGAGACAGTTCCTTTATAAAAACAATCTCTTTTTTAAATGCTGTATCATCGATAATATCTTTAGAAAAATTAAAAGTAGACCTTATCCCTGAAGAGATTAAACTGAAGAAAGCAATTCAAATTCGTGCAAAGGAACTATTAAAAAGTGGAATTTTAGTTTTAAGCATATTTATATTTTTATTCATTATACTTTTGACCAAAATATATTTTAAGGGATTATATCTAGGAATGTTAGATAAAAGATACAATGCTTTAATGCAGGAAGCAAAGGGTATCGAAGAAGATTTTTCTAAAATAAGTTTAATAAAAAATTTCCTTTCTGAGAGAGGCTTTTCTTTGGAGATACTTTATGAGATTTACCGAATTTTACCTTCAGAGATAGAATTAACAGATATCCGTTTTGATAAAGAAGGAAAATTTTCTTTAAGGGGGACCTCTACTTCTATGTCTTTAGTTTTTTCCTTCGTAGATAGTCTGGAAAAATCCGAATATTTTAAAGATGTAAAGACCCGTTACACTACTAAGAGAAAATCGGGAACCAGAGATTTTACAGATTTTGAAATCACCTCTAATTTAAATAAACCATCTCAAAGATGATTAGGATAAAAGGACTTTATGAATTTTTAAATAATCTTTCCCCCCGTGAGAAAAAAATATTTTATATAGCTTTATTTATTTTGGGATCTGTATTTATTGACCGTTTGGTTATCTCACCTATAATCTATAGGATGCAGACTTTAACTAAAGAGATCGAAGAGAAGGAGTCCTCTATCCGTAGGTATCTTCAGATAATCTCTCAGAAAGATAGAGTTAAACAGCAGATAAATAAGTTAAGTATATTTTTTGAAAATTTGAAGCCTTCAGAAGATGACACTACCTCTATATTAAAAGAATTGGAAAGATTAGCAAATAAAAGTGGAGTCTATATCGTAGATATAAAACCAGCTGGTTTAAGGCAAGAAGGTAATTTTAAGAAATATGTAATCAATCTTAGCTGTGAGGTTCAGATGGAGCAACTCGTTGAATTTATGTACAATATAGAAAGTTCCCATAAACTTTTAACTATTGAGAGGTATCAGATAAGTCCAAAATCAAAGGAGACTTCCATCGCTTCTTGTACGATGACGATAACAAAACTAGTTTCGTCATAATTTAAAAGGGGGTTGGTTATGAAAAGGTATAAATTTATTTTTGGATTAATAATTTCTGTAATTTTAATCACCCAATACTGCTTTGCTGTAGATTTTAAGATTTTAGATTTAAGAGAAAAATTATTTTCAGAATCTAATCAGATAAAGCAGGAGATAAATCCCAATAATCAAGACTTTGTATTACTTTCAGGCTTATTTGATTCCTGTATTCAGGTAGTTACCCAGATCGATGCCTATTTTTATATGTTGGGTATCTTTGAATTTATCCGTAAAGAAGACCTAAATAAAAGCTGTTTTAATTTCCTTTTAAGCTGGTTAGATTTGATGAAGAGAACTAACGATTTAAACTTAAAGAATTTAATGACTGCTACCCCTGCCAATGAACAGAATACAAAAATTCACATAGAAAAGATAAAATCATACTTTTTAGAACTGGATAAACAGATAACCAAAGAGCAGAATCGCTTCAATATCTTGATGCGCTCCTTAAAGATAAGATGAAAAAGATCATCATTTTGGCTTCCTCTTCTCCGAGACGAAATGAAATTTTAAAAAATGCCCACCTTAATTTTAAGATAGTTAAACCTTATGTAAAAGAAGCTATCTTAAAAAAGAAAAAGATCTCTTATTTAGTAATATATAATGCTAAAAGAAAAGCAGAATACGCTTTAGAGAAGAAAAGAGCTGGTCTAATATTAGGAGTAGATACTTTGGTATTGTTTAAAAACAAAATTATTGGTAAGGTTTTCTCAAAGAAGGAAGCTAAAGAACTACTAAAAAATTTTAATGGTAAAAAGTTAGCTGTTTATACAGGGCTTTATCTTATCGATAAAGAAA
>JAMWCN010000059.1 GCA_023819505.1 Candidatus Omnitrophota bacterium
TTGGCGGATGTTTAATGATTCTTTAAATAGAAGGATAAAAATAATCTCTAAGCATCAGATTTGGGAAGGAGTTGCTGTTGATGTAGATACCGATGGGGCTTTACTTTTAAGAGAAGATTCTGGAATCGTTAGAAAAGTGATCTCAGGAGATATAGTATACTGTAAACAATTGTAAACATAAAATTAATAATTAGTTGACAATTAATCTCTCTTTCCTATAATAAATTTATGCTCTATAGGAAAGAGAAAATTTTTTTATTTACCCTCTTTTTAAGTATTTTCTTTTATTCTTATCTATATGCTAATGAAGAGGAATCCTTTCTGATTAGAATAACTCGCTACCTTAGATTAAGAACTCATTTTTTAAAAGAATCTAAGATAGAGAATTCTAATCTTTGCTCTTTCATTTACAATCTAAATTATTTACCTTTAGATTTACAGAGTAGATCAGTTATTTCCGATATCCAGACAGATTTCTCTTTGCGGGGTTCTAACTTTGAAGGAGTAGTAGTATTGTTAGACAATATCCGCATCAATGATCCTCAGACAGCCCACCATAATTCCGATATCCCTTTAACAAAAAAAGATATAGAAAAGATAGAGATCCTTTCTCCCACAGTTTCTTCTCTATACGGCCCAGATTCTGTAGGAGGTGCAGTCAACATAGTTACTGAAGAAATTAAAAAAGAAAAATCGATAGAATTAAGCTATGGTTCCTTTGATACGATCCAACAACTTATAAGTATAGCAGAGAAAAAACAAAATTTCGGGATAAGATTTTCTTTAGAAAATACAGAATCGGATGGTTTCTATTACGATACAGATTTTAAAAGATTAACTACTAATATCTTTAGTCTTTGGGATTTTTTTGGTGTAAAAAATTCTACATTTTTTGGTTATCAGGAGAAAGAATTCGGTGCTTATGACTTCTACAGTCCTTTCAGAGGATTTGCTTCTAAAGAGTGGACAAAAACTTACCTTTTAAAATCAAGTTTCGATTTAGAAATGGAAGATTTCAATATCAAACCAACTATTTTATGGCGTAGGCATTTTGATAAATTTATGCTTGATAAAACAAGACCTAATTGGTATCTTAATCATCATCGTACCGATATCTATAACTATAATCTTTACTTAGAGAAAGAGTTTCAAGAGATAATTAAAATAGGATGTGGTTTAGAATACGGCAAAGAATTAATAAAATCCAGTCGTTTAGGAGGGCGAAAACGTCAACACAGGAGCTTACATATAAAGCTCCAAAAAGAAATAGAAAATTTATCTATCGATTCCGGTATGAAATTAGATAATTATTCTAAATTGAATGAACTCTACAGTGGATATTTTGATTTAAGATATAAAATAATAAACGATACATTTTTAAAGGTGGCTATCTCAGAAAATATAGGTTTAGCTTCCTTTACTGAACTTTACTATGTAGATCCTACTACCGTAGGAGATGAGAATCTCTCTGAGGAGAAATTTTTAAATTATGAGTGGGGCTTGATTAAAAAATTAGGTAACCATCTTTTAGATATAAATTTTTTCTTAAGAAAAGAAAAAGATGCTATCGATTGGGTAAAATCTAAAATAACAGATCCTCTCTGGCAGGCAAAGAATATCGATTCTGCGGAAGTAAAAGGGATAGAGCTCCATCTTAATTTAATTTTTTCAGACCTAGAGATAGATTCTTACTATACATATATTAATAAATCTAAAATAAAACCCAGTTATATCTACAAATACGGACCAAATTATATGAAACATCTTTACACAATTCTACTGAAGAAAGAGTTAAATAAGTTAGATCTCTATTTTGGTTTAAGGTATAAGAAGAGACCTCTGCGGGATGGTTGGTGGATTTTTGATGGCAGTTTCCGTTTCAAGATAAATAAAAATTTTGAATTCTCTTTAGAAGGGTCAAACCTATTTAATGTAGAATATCAAGAGATAGAAGGTATCCCTCAACCTAAAAGAAGCTTTGCTTTTAGGATAATCTATAATTGGTGAAAATTCCACTTTTATAATATAATTTAAGGTATGAAGAAACGTATAGTAGTAGCTATGTCCGGAGGCCTAGATTCTTCAGTAACTGCTGCTCTATTAAAAAGGGAGGGTTATGAGGTAATTGGGATTACGATGTGTTTTAATTTAGAAGATTCACTTACAAAAAAGCCTTCCTGCTGTGGACCTCAAGCGATTGAAGATGCACGCCGGGTTGCGGAACAGTTAGATATAAAACATTACATTTTGAACTTTAGTGATATTTTAAAAAAAAAGATAATTGATGATTTCTTAAAAGAGTATCTAAGAGGAAGAACCCCCAATCCTTGTATAAGGTGTAACCGCTATATTAAATTCGATGCGCTTCTAAAAAAAACTTTATCTTTAGGAGCAGATTTTTTAGCTACCGGTCATTACGCTCGAGCTGAAAGAGTAAAAGGTGGATATATTTTAAAGAAAGCAAAGGATAATATCAAAGACCAAAGTTATTTTTTATATCTACTTAACCAGATTCAACTTAAAAGGGTTATTTTCCCTTTAGGTGAATATACTAAAGAGGAGGTAAAAGTCATCGCTAAAGATATGGGATTGGTGGTAGCAGATAAAATGGGCAGTCAAGATATCTGCTTTATTAGAGATAGAAACTTAAGGAAATTTTTAGAAACAAATCTAAAAGGTAAGATAAAACCCGGCTTGATTAAAGATAAGGAAGGAAATATCCTAGGTAAGCATCCGGGTATCTGTTTTTATACTATCGGCCAGAGGGAAGGTTTAGGTATCTCTAAAGGTTGTCCTTTGTATGTAACTATGATTGATAAAAAGACAGATACAATTATAGTAGGAGAAAAAGATGACCTTTACTCTAAGCAATTATTTATAAAAAAACCACATTTTATTTTAAAGCCTATAAAAAATAAGGTTGTTTTAAAAGTAAAGATAAGGTATAATCACAGGGAAGCTTTAGCTTTAGTTTATCCCTTTAGAGAAGGTTTAAAAGTAATATTTAAAGAACCCCAACTTGCTATAACTCCAGGTCAGTCTGCAGTGCTTTATAAGGAAGATACGGTTTTAGGTGGAGGTATAATTGAAGTTTAATGATTTAGTATCTAAAATTAAAAAATTGAAAAAAGATAGAGGCGCCATCATCCTTGCCCATAACTATCAACTTCCTGAAGTTCAAGAGATAGCTGATTTTTTAGGTGATTCTTTAGAATTAAGTCGTATAGCTTCTCATACAGATGCAAAAGTAATTATTTTCTGTGGAGTACATTTTATGGCTGAGACTGCTTCTATTCTCTGTCCCAATAAAAAGGTAATTTTACCAGATATAGATGCAGGTTGTCCTATGGCAGATATGATTACTGCTGAAGATGTAAAAAGGTTAAGAGATAAATATCCTGAAGCAGTATTTGTTGGGTATGTGAATACCTCTGCAGAGGTAAAAGCAGAATTAGATTTCTGTTGCACTTCTACTAATGCTGTAGAATTAGTAAAGAACATAAAGTCTAAAAGAGAGATCGTATTTATTCCTGATAAGTATCTAGCAGATTATGTATCACAAAAGACAGGAAAAAAAATTATCAGTTGGCATGGTTTTTGTCCCACCCATATAAAGATATTAAAAGAGGACATAATCCGTGAGAAAAAACTTCATCCCCAAGCAAAGGTAATTGCTCATCCAGAATGTATAAGAGAAGTTATAGGTTTAGCAGACGAAGTTATCTCTACAAGTAAAATGGTAAAATTCTGTAGCCAAACTGATGCAAAAGAGATAATCGTTGCTACAGAGGTAGGCATTATCTACAGACTCAAAAAAGAAAATCCTTTTAAAACATTTTATCCTGCTTCGGAAAGGGCAATCTGTCCTAATATGAAAAGGATTACACAAGAGAAGATCCTCTTTGCTTTAGAAGATCTTAAACCCGAAGTGTATGTAGCTGATCGGATAAGAAAAAAAGCTAAAAAAGCAATTGAAGCTATGTTTAAAATATTATGATAAAATTATCTCCTTCCAGTCTAAATCTTTTCTTAGAATGTCCTCGTTGCTTTTGGATATATGTAAATAAAGGGCTTGAGAGACCACGCATCCCTGTAGCTACGATCACTACTGGATTAGATAGAGTAATTAAGGATTACTTCAATTCCTACCGTTCCAAAAATACACTTCCCCCTATATTAGAGGGAAAATTAAAAGCAAAACTTATTTCGCATCTACCTAATCAAGGTCGGTTAGAATATGTAGATTTAAAAGAGAACGCAAAACTTATCGGTTATTTAGATGAGTGCTTAGATTTAGGAGATAATTTCTACGCTGCCTTAGACCATAAAACAAGAGGTCTTGCACCTGAAGAGGTCCATCAGAGTTATCAACTTCAGATGGATGTTTATACATTATTATTAGAAGAGAATGGTTTCTCTACTAAAAGGATAGCTTACATTATTTACTATATTCCCAAATTGATAAATGAACGCAATGAGTTTCAATTTGATATCATTGTAAAAGAGATAAAGACAGATCCATTTTCTGCAAAGAAATTATTTTATGAAGCACTTAAAGTTTTAAGGTCTTCTATACCTAAGATAAATAAAGATTGTGAATTCTGTGAATGGTCCAATACTAAAGATATAAGGTGAGAATAAAACGGTTATACGAAGATAAATGGCTTCTAATTTTAGACAAACCTTCAAGACTTTTAAGTATACCTGCTCCTAAGAAAGAAAAAGACCTTACCAGTATCATTAATGAGGAGCTAAAGAAAAAAGATATAACCTATAGACTCCATCCCTGTCATCGTTTAGATTACTCTACCTCGGGACTGATTATCTATGCTAAAGGGAAATCTATCCAGAAAAAGATGATGAGGTTATTTA
Organism: Candidatus Omnitrophota bacterium; assembly: GCA_023819505.1. GTDB lineage: Bacteria > Omnitrophota > Gorgyraeia > Gygaellales > JAMWCP01 > JAMWCN01. The sequence continues at coordinate 4,873 of JAMWCN010000059.1, forward strand.
AGGAAGGAAAGGTAAAGAAAACATACCTTGCTTTTGTTCAGGGTAAACTTACCCTACCCGATGCCAAGATAGATTTTCCTTTAGAAGGAAAACAAGCTATAACTAAATACTCTTTAATTGAACAGAGAAAAAATTTTGCAATAGTAGAAGTTTTTCCTTTAACGGGAAGGCGAAACCAGATTAGGCTCCACTTTAAAATGATCGGACACCCTATTATAGGTGAGGATAAATTCTGTTTTCGTAAGGATTTTAAAATCCGGTTTAGAAGATTATGTCTTCATGCAAAATCTTTAGAATTCTTACATCCAATCACAGATAAAAAAATATATGTAGAATCAGAATTGCCTTCTGATCTGAAGAGGTTTTTAGAGAAGAATCTTTAATTATGGATTATATAATATTAGGTATAGTTCAAGGGATAACCGAATTTTTACCTATAAGTAGTTCTGCCCATCTTGTAATTATTGAAAAAATATACTCTATCCAAATGGATAATCTATCTTTTATACTTTTCTGTCATTTAGGAAGTATCTTTGCTTTATTCTTTTATCTCTTTAAGGATATCCTTCGGTTATTTAAGAGCCCTTTACTTTTAGGTTATATATTCATCGCTACTTTTATAACTGGATTTTTTGGAATTTTATTTAAAGACTATTTTGAGACGACATTTTGTTCTCTAAAAATAATTGCTTCAGCTTTACTTATAAATGGAATTATTCTATTTTTAACGAGATATTTTTTGGAAGGTAGGAGAGAGATCTTTTCTTTAAAGTTAAATGATGTAATTTTATTTGGTTTGGCTCAAACCTTATCCATTATACCCGGAATTTCTCGTTCAGGAGTAACTATATCTTGCCTTCTTTTTAGAAAATTTGATAGAGAAGTTGCTTTTAGATTTTCTTTCCTTGCAGGTATCCCTGCTATATTGGGTGCTTTTATTTTGGAATTTAAAAAGATGGATATCTCTGCTAATTTAGAGCTTAAAAAATTAATTTTAAGCTTAATCGTTAGCTTTATAATTAGCTTGTTTTCTATATCTATTTTGAAAAATTTTATAAAAAAGGCAAAATTTTATTATTTCGGTTATTATTGTATAATTATAGGGATAGCTCTTTTCTTTATAAAGTAAGGAGGAAACTATGCTATTAGAAGAAAGAATCCTTAAAGATTATAATGAAGCCTTAAAGAAAAAAGATTATATAAGGGTATCTACTTTACGTTTCTTAAGAGCAGCTTTAGCAAATTTAGCTATTGAGAAGAGAAAAGATAAACTGGATGATAGTGAAGTAGTTTCAGTGATAAGGAAACAGATAAAATCTCACCTTGAGTCGATAGAGCAATTTAAAAGAGGAAACAGACCAGATTTAGTAGAAAAAGAAACCGCAGAGCTTAAAATCCTTAATTCCTATTTACCTGAAGAGTTATCTGAGGAAAAATTGAGAGAGATAATTAAAGAAGCAATTATCAGTTTAGGTGCATCTAGTTTAAAAGATATGGGTAAAGTGATGAAATTAGTTTTAGAAAAAGTAAAAGAAAGAGCAGATGCAAAGAAAGTAAGTGATTTGGTAAAAGAGTCTCTTTCTAAAAATGTATAGGATAAATATATCTATAATTTTTATAAGTTTATTTTTAATTTTTTGGGGTTGCCAAAAAAAATTATCTGAGGTTGAAAATAGACAAGAACTAATTCCTCCGGAAGTCAATGAGGTAGTTTCTGAAAATTTTTTAGAAACCCCCTCTAACTTTACAGCTAAATCAGAGATTTTAGTTCTTCCACCAGCGGGTCCATATAAACCTACTAACAAGCAGATACAGTTAGCTTTAAAAAATGCGGGATTCTATAAAGGTGTAATTGATGGTGTAATAGGCCCAAAGACAATAAAAGCAATCAAAGAATTCCAGGCTAAGAATAATCTAGCGGTAGATGGTAAAGTTGGCCCCAAAACCTGGGCAATTTTGAGTAGGTATCTTAATACTACTGATAATACCTTCCTTCCCCACGATTAGAGATAATATTTCTTAATAAGTAATTTACTTTTAATATAATCAATGTTATAATAAAAAAAA
>JAMWCN010000060.1 GCA_023819505.1 Candidatus Omnitrophota bacterium
TAGGAGGTAAAGGTGCAAATTTAGCTGAAATGGCAGGACATCCGGATTTAAGACTCCCTGTGCCAGCAGGTTTCACTATCACTACTGAAGTCTGCACCTATTATTATAAACATAACAAAAAATATCCCCCAGGCTTAAGGGAACAGGTAGATAAGGCTTTAAGGAGAGTAGAAAAAATTATGGGAAGGAAATTTGGTGACCCTGAAAATCCTCTACTTGTCTCTGTGCGTTCAGGGGCGCGTAGATCTATGCCAGGGATGATGGAAACAGTTCTAAATATCGGTTTAACTACTAAAACCCTCCCCGGTTTAATTAAACAAACCCAGAATGAAAGATTTGCTTACGATGCTTACCGTCGGTTGTTGATGATGTATTCAGATGTAGTGATGGAAAAAGCCAGAGGTATTGAGCTTAAAAATGAGGAATTTGGAATAAGAAGGCAATTAGAAAAAATTATGCAGGAGATGAAAGAGAAGAAGAATTACAGAACCGATACTGATTTGACTGCTGATGATTTAAAGGAACTTTGCGATTTATTTAAAAAGAAGATAAAGGAGGTCTTAGGAAGAGATTTTCCTGATGACCATAATCAACAGCTCTGGGAAGGAATTGGAGCAGTCTTTGCCTCCTGGCAGGGAAAAAGAGCGGTTAGTTATCGCAGGATTGAAGGAATACCTGATGATTGGGGAACTGCTTGCAATGTGCAAACTATGGTTTTTGGAAATATGGGAAATGATTCTGCCACTGGTGTTGCCTTTACCAGAAACCCGGGAACAGGAGAAAACAGATTCTACGGTGAATATCTAATTAATGCTCAAGGTGAAGATGTAGTAGCAGGGATTAGAACCCCTGCTCCCATAAATGAATATTCTAAATCCGAATATAATAAACATCTTACCACATTGGAAGAAGCGATGCCTAAAGTTTATAGAGAACTTTTTGAATATCAGAGGCGCTTAGAAAGACATTACCGGGATATGCAAGATATTGAGTTTACTATTGAAAGAGGGAAACTCTTTATGCTTCAGTGTAGAGTAGGGAAGAGAAACGGTATAGCAGCAGTAAGGATGGCTTTAGAGATGTATAGAGAAAAACTTATTACTAAAGAAGAGGCAATTATGCGGGTAACACCTACTCAATTAGACGAACTTCTCCATCCTATAATTGATCCCAAGGTTGAAGTAAATCTTAAACCACTTGCCAAAGGACTCCCTGCAGGCCCAGGTGGAGCTTGCGGTCAGATTGTCTTTACTGCTAAAGATGCGGTAGAGTGGTCTAAACAAGGCAAAAAAGTAATTTTGGTAAGGGAGGAGACTAATCCTGAAGATGTGGAAGGTATGCGAGCAGCAGAAGCAATTTTAACCTGTAGAGGGGGTATGACTTCACATGCTGCTTTGGTAGCAAGGGGCTGGGGGAAATGCTGTATTGTAGGGGCAAGTTCTATTAAGATCGATTTGGAGAAAAAACAGATCAGTATAGATTCAAAAATTTTAAAAGAAGGAGATTGGATTACTTTAAATGGAACAAAAGGTAATATCTATGAAGGAAAAATTACTATGATGGATGCTACTGAAGAGAATAAACTTCTTTTGGATTTCTTAAAACTTTGCGATTCAGTTAAAAGATTAGGTGTGCGTACAAACGCAGATACTCCTGAAGATGCTTTAAAGGCAAGACAGTTTGGCGCAGAAGGAATTGGACTTTTTAGAACAGAACATATGTTTTATGGGAAGGGTTCGGAAGTACCTTTATTTATTTTGCGTAAAGTGATCTGCTCTAGTACTAAAGAGGAAAGAAAGAAAGCATTAGAGGAGCTTTTCCCTTATATGAAGGATGATATAAAGAAGACTTTGGAAGCAATGGATGGACTTCCAGTAGTAATAAGATTACTGGATCCTCCTCTACATGAATTTGTTCCTAAGGATAGAGAAAAGCTAAATAATTTAGCTAAAGATTTAGGTATCTCCACAGAAGAACTAACCAAAAGAACAGAAAGTTTACATGAGGCAAATCCAATGATGGGACACCGAGGGGTGCGTTTAGGGATCACTTATCCTGAAATAACTGAAACTCAGATCCAAGCTATATTTGAAGCTTCTGCTGAACTTATTGAAGAAGGTAAAAAACCTTACCCTGAAATTATGGTTCCTGTAGTAAGTGATCTTAATGAGTTAAGGAGTCAGAGGCAACTTTGTGAGAGAGTATATAAGAATGTTTTAGAGAAATATAAGTTAAAGAAAATAAAGTATATGTTTGGCACAATGATTGAAATTCCTCGAGCATGTATAGTAGCAGATGAATTAGCAGAATTAGCAGAATTCTTTTCCTTCGGCACAAATGATTTAACTCAGATGGGATTTGGTTTTTCTAGAGATGATATCGGAAGTTTCTTGCCCAGTTACCTAAATCAATCTATATTAAGTCAGGATCCATTCCAGACTATCGATCAAAGAGGGATAGGAGAGCTAATAAAGATCGGAATTGAAAGGGGAAGGAAGAAAAGAAAGAATTTAGAGGTAGGTATCTGTGGTGAACATGGAGGTGATCCTATATCTATTGAATTCTGCCATAAAGTAGGGATGGATTATGTGAGTTGTTCTCCTTTTAGGGTTCCTATTGCAAGATTAGCGAGTGCACAGGCAGTGATAAAACAAAAACTTCTAAAAAAATAAATAATGGATTCTATCAAAGCGTATTTAAGAGATATAAAAGATATCCCTTTACTTAGCCCTCAACAGGAAATAGAATTAAGCAAGCGGGCAAAAAAAGGAGATAAGTTAGCGCGTGATCAACTTATCAGATCAAACTTAAGATTAGTAATCAATATTGCTAAAAGATACATGCATTTTGGAATCCCATTAATTGATTTAATTGAAGAAGGCAATATGGGTTTGATGCGTGCTGTAGATAAGTTCAATCCCTCAAAAGGATTCCGTTTCTCTACCTATGCTGCCTGGTGGATAAGACAAAGTATCACCAGAGCTATATTTGAACAGCAAAAAGTTATCCGTATGCCTATATATATAAATGAACTGATAAATAGATGGAAGAAAACTCAAGAGAAACTTAGCCATAAACTAAAACGCATACCTACAAATGAAGAGATCGCTAAAAAGATGGGTCTATCAAAAGCAAAAATGGAAGAGTTGGTAAGTTGGTTATCCAGCACTACTTTATCTTTGGAGGCTCCTGTAGGTGAAGATGAGGAAAGTCAAGTAAAGGATTTAGTTGAAGATAAAACAGTTGTCTCTCCAGATAAAGAGATAAGCAGGTTTTTAGATAGAGAAAGAATAGATAATCTCTTAGAGAAGATGACTCCCAGGGAACGCCAGATCTTAGATATGCGTTTTGGAATTATGGATGGAAATATCTATACCTTAGCTCAGATCGCTAAAAAATTTGGTATCTCCAGAGAAAGGGTCCGCCAAATTGAGGAGCAGGCTTTAAAAAAATTAAGAAAGTTTGTAAAGGAACAGGAAGAAAAAGAGTTAAAATAAAGGAGGTGTTTTTGTGGAACTTAAAAGATATATCCGTAATATCCCTGATTTTCCAAAAAAAGGAATACTTTTTAGGGATATTACTACTCTTCTTAAAGAAAAGAAAGCTTTTAAGAGAGCGATTGATCTATTAGTAAAAAAATTTAAAAATAAAAGAATAGATTATGTAGTGGCGGTGGAATCAAGGGGATTTATCTTGGGAGGAGTGGTTGCTTATAAGTTAAAAGCAGGTTTTGTTCCTGTAAGAAAAAAAGGGAAGCTTCCTTACAAAACCATATCTTCTACTTATGAATTGGAATATGGAACTGATACTTTAGAGATACACCAAGATGCAATAAGACCAAAATCAAAAGTTTTAATCTTAGATGACCTTTTAGCTACAGGTGGAACTACCAAAGCAGTTATAGAATTAATTGAGAAACTTAAAGGAGAAATTGTAGGGATCTGTTTTTTGATTGAACTTACAGATCTAAAAGGAAGAGAAAAATTAAAAGATTATCCAGTTTATTCTTTAATTAAATTTTGATTTTGCCCCTGTAGCTCAATAGGATAGAGCAGGGGCTTCCTAAGCCCTGTGTTGGGGGTTCGATTCCTCCCAGGGGCATATTTAATATTTAAAAAGAAAGGAGAAAAGAATGAAAAATTTTTTATGCCTTTTTATCTTAACTTATTTAATTTTAGGATGTGGTAGTTTACCAAAAAGTCAGGAAAGTAGTTTATACAAACCTCTTGAACCAACTATATCTGGTCGTTTTACAGATATTCCTATTCCTGGAGGTTTTAAATTGTTACAAAATGAATCTTATTCTTTTTTTACTGATAATGTAAGAGTTGCGGTTCTTAAATACAGTGGTAGAGCAGATGCAGAAAGGGTAATAAATTTTTATAAAGAACAGATGCCTATATATAATTGGGATCTTATCAATATCATAGAATATGGAAGGCGCCTACTTAATTTTGAGAATGAAAAGGAATCCTGTATTATCAGTATTGAGCCAAAAAAATTTAGCACTAAAATTACTATCTCTTTAGGACCGAAGACAGCTAAAAAAATAGAAAAGCCTATTAAATAAAAAAATACTTGACAAAAATATTTTTTTATGTTATTTAAATATAAATGTTTAGAATAACCACCAGCGATAACTTAAATTTAAGGCAGGAAAGGAGGTGAAAGATAAAAAGCCATAAGTTATCAAAAAGCTGGTGATTACTTATATTTTAATAAATAATTCTCTTAGGGTTAACCTAAGTTAAGTTATAAAAGAATAAAAAAGGAGGGAAATAATTATGAGTAAACGCCTAATCTTAATTTTGAGCTTTGCATTTATATTGGGCTTACTCAGTTTAGCTTATGCAGAAGTTCAAAATATTAAGGTTGGCGGAGACATCCTTTTAAGAGGTCTGTCCAGAAATAACTTTGATCTGGTAAATAGTGGAACACCCGGAGACAAAGAAGATGATCAGGCAAGTTTTGCTACTGCTAATGTGCGGTTAAGAATAGATGCAGACCTCACTGATAATGTCTCTGCTACCGTAAGATTATTAAATGAAAGATTATGGGGAACTTTAGATGATACTACTGCAACTTCTGATATTGACTTAGATTTAGCCTATGTTACTTTAAAGGAGTTTTTATATTCTCCTTTAACAGTAACTTTAGGTAGACAAGAATTAAGGTATGGAAATGCTCTGATTGTGGGAGATCCAGATACTAATCGGGTAGTTGATGATGTAAGTCCTTTTTCTGGCACAATTGCAGCAGATTTAAGTTCCCACAAAGCATTTGATGCTATCAGAGCAGTTTTAAATTATGATCCTTTGGTTTTAGACCTTTTCTATGCCAAAATTGAGGAGGATACACTTACCAGAAACGATGATGTGGATTTAATGGGAGTAAATCTAATCTACACCTTAGATAAAAACACTACTTTAAATCCTTATTTATTCATCCGCTCTGAAGGAAGCAACCGTTCTGGTCAGCCTGGCAAAAGCACCAAGGCCTATGTTCCAGGAATTTTAGTTACTTCTTCACCGATTGAAAACTTAAAAGGTTCTTTAGAATTTGCCTATCAGTTTGGTAGAGATACAGCAAGTGCAAATAAACTCAGAGCTTGGGCAGCTCAAGGAAGTTTAGATTATACCTTAGCCAAGGTTGCTTATTCACCCATGATTGGTCTACAGTATACTTATCTTTCAGGTGATAAGAACACCTCTGATAACAAGGATAAAGCCTGGGATCCCATGTTTGAAGACCAGACCTTAAACTCCATTCCTAATCTTTTGTTTGTCAACTCCAATATGCAGGTAATTAATTTAAAAGGAAGTCTTAAGCCGATGGAGGACCTCACCATTTTGGCAAATTATGGAAATTATCGGCTGGCACAGAAGGTAACTTCTCTTTCTGGTTATACTAACTGGACCTTAACTGGCAAAAAAGACTTAGGTGATGCCTTAGATATTGAAGCAATCTATGATTATACTGAAGATGTGCAGTTAGGTCTTTGTTTGGGTTGGTTCTTCCCGGGTAAAGCCTTTGATAAATCCCAGGGTAGAAGGACTGCTAACCAAGTAATTGGTTCAATGAAGGTTACCTTCTAAAGTAGTATGCAGGAAAACAAAGCCCCTGAAGGCGAAAGCTTTTGGGGGCTTTTTTATTAGTTATTATCTGACTGATCACTAATTATGCTTTATCTTAGTATAATCTATCATATGCACCAACCATACTACAAAGACCTCTTAACTGAGGAAACTGACTTTCCCTGGGTCAGACTCCATGGGATAAAGGACTACTTAGATATGGTTGAGATTTTAGAAAATTATCCAAAAATAAAGCTTACCTTTAATCTAGTACCTTCATTAGTGGAGCAGATCAATGACTACGTAGAAGGAAATATTAAAGACAGATACTTTATCCTTTCTTATAAACCAGCTCAAGAACTAACACAGGAAGAAAAAAGATTTATTTTGGATAATTTTTTTCATATAAATCTAGAAAGGGTAATCTCTATTTTTCCGCGTTATTATGAGTTGTATCTAAAAAAACAGAATAAAATAGAGTTTAGTATTCAGGATTTTTTGGATTTACAGGTCTGGTTTAATTTAGCCTGGTTTGACCCTGGATATAGAGAAAAAGATCTACTTTTAAATGAGTTAATAAAAAAGGCAAGGTTTTTTACAGAAGAGGAAAAGCAATATGTTTTAGATAAAGAAAAAGAGATTTTAGAAAAGATACTTCCTACTTATAAACATTTTAAAGAAAGTGCTCAGATTGAGATTATCACCTCAGCTTATTATCATCCGATTCTACCTTTACTCTATAGCACAAAAACTGCTAAAGAGGCAAATCCTAAAACAGAATTACCTAAAAAAGTCTTTAGTTTTCCTCAGGATATCT
>JAMWCN010000061.1 GCA_023819505.1 Candidatus Omnitrophota bacterium
TTTTTGCAGGCAAAATAGGCAATCCAGGCAGGGATCCTTGAGCGGGCATGGACGATTTCTATATTCTCTTTTTTAATAATCTTAACTAATTCAGGAATTAAGCGGATAATACTAAATAGAGATTTCTTATGAACGGGTAATCTATAATGGATAACTCCATAGGACTCTAAATCTTCTAGTAATCTACCACCGTTAGAGACAACAACAACCTTATGTCCCCTACTTATTAAGTATTTTGAGAGATCCAAAGTTCCTGTTTCTACCCCTCCCAGATTTAATTCCGGTAATATCTGCATTATATTCATAGTATCCTTTCTATCGCGTCGTATAATTTTTCTCTTTCATTTAAAATGGGTATCTTTGGTCTCTTTAAAAAAATTTCTTCTAAAGTATGATTTATATCCTGCGCTTCAATTAAGTAGATATATTTTCTTTCTGAAAGACGTCTTAAAAAATTTTTATGTCTTCTATTAGAGATACTTTGTTTAAAGACTAAAATATATTTACCTGCTGAAATTGCTTCAGAAATCATAGAGATACTCTCCGGAGAAACTACAACCCATCTACTTAAACCTAAGATACCTTCCACTATAAAAGGAAAATTCATCTCGTTAGCAATAATAAGTAAAGCTAAATGAGAAAAATCTTTTAGTTCCTCCTTGATTAAATTTTCAATCTCTTTGGATGTGCGTCTGGAAGTGGTAAGAAGAATCCCTACATTTTTTGATTCAGCAAATTTTTTTAACTGAACCAATACCTGACAGATTACTTCTCTTTTAAGTCTAAAATCTTTTGTATCTCCTCCGATAAGTAAACCTATATAGGAAGAAAAATTTCTTCTATTTATTAAATTTTTAAGTTTTACACTTGCCTCTTCTAGAAAGCTTTCTTCCATAAAACTTAATGAGCCTTCTATAAAAATGGTATTCTTTCTCGATGGTAATCTATCATGGTATGGAGCAATTACCAAATCAAAACGTTTCGTACTCAATATAGAAGGCCGCATTATTACAACAGATCTTGCCTGATTTAAGCTAGATATTACAAAATTTACTCCTGCCAAACTTGAACCGCAGGAGACAACTATATCCGCATATGTAGAATGAAGTTTTAGAAAATTTTCTTCAGTTAAAAATTTTTTAAGACACCAGAGACATCTCTGACATTGTGATTTTTTTGCTAAACCTGTCCCTAATATCTGCATTGTTTTAGAAAAAGGACTCTTAAATTCTACCTTTATCCTTTCAACTTTTATTAAAAGGTCCTTTTCTTTAGCAACCTCTTTAGCCATCTTCACAAAAGCTTCTAACTGCTTCTGATGGCCTATCCTTGCATCTTCTAAAACTAAAATGGTTCTATCTCTATTGTATTTAAAACGCTTGTAAAACCAGAGATAATCCTCAGGATATTCTTTGATACAGTTCTCTACTATGCGGTTTACTTCTCTTAAATTATATAAAAGATCTTCCTTTAAATTAGAAGTATCCCTTACCTTTAAAGGAGCTAATAAAACAATTTTATGTTTTAGGATTCCTTTGCGAATTATGTAACCAGGGATAACAATTGCATCTAAATCTAAAGCTAATCTCATTGCCAAGCTAGGAGTAAGAGTTATATGTCCAAAAAATTCTAAAGGGATTCCCTCTTTTATCCCATGGTCTGCTACCATGCCTAAAATTTTATTTTCTTTTAAAACCCTAATTACCTGACGCAGATTACTTTTACCTGCGCAAATAACTTTAATACCTTTGCTTTCCCTTATCCGATTTAAAAATTTATCTAAAAGGAAAAATTTTGTCTGTTCTTCTGCCAAAATATAAAAAGGAAATCCTAAAGATCCCGCTACAGCAAAACATATCTCCCAATTTCCCATATGTATCCCTAAAAGGATAACTCCTTTATTTTGACTAAGTGCTTCCTCTAAATTCTCAATTCCCTGAACTTCTATATTCTTCTGGATATATCCCCTATCAAATTTAGGAATAATTAAAGTTTCAAATAAATTCATCATAAGATTTTGAAAATTCTTCTTTAATATTTTATTCAACTCTTTTTGACTCTTGTAACTTGCAAGACACATCCTTAGATTCTTATGGGCGATATCTCTATGTTTTTTGTCTAAGTAATATAAAATTAAACCTATAATCTTTCCCTGAAATACCACTAATTTAAAAGGTAATTTAGTAAGTATTTTAGAAAGGAAATTAACAATTATATATAGAAAGTAATCTTTTATGGAAAAGTTCCTCATCCCTAATTTTAATCTCCACTTTTAAAATAAATACTTCTAAATCTTCAAATTCAAAATCTTTTAATTTTACTGCATCTTTTTCGGTGGTGATAAAAATATTTGTAGTTTTTTCTTGGGAAGCCTTTTTTATCTCTTCTATATCTTTTTCTTTATAGAGATGGTGGTCTGGAAATGAGATTTCTTTTACTACTTCTATCCCTAAATTTAAAATCATATTTTTAAAAGAAAACGGATCTGCAATTCCAGAAAATAAAATTACTCTCTTGTTTGAAAGATAAGATGGGCTTATTAAATTATTCTCTTTTAGTTTATAAAAACCTAAAACAGAATAAGAAGCTTCAAAGACGGAAGCTTTAGGATTTATCCTCTCAATAAATACCTTTAGATCTAATGTATCCGGGTTAAGATTAGTCTTAGTTAGAACTACTAAATCTGCTCTTTTTAATCCATCCAAAGGCTCACGCAATATTCCTCTGGGAAGAAGGTATCCATTACCAAAAGGGTTAGTAGCATCAACAGTTACAATCTCTAAATCCTTCTCTATCTGCCATTGTTGAAAGGAATCATCTAAAATAACTGTATCTGGTGCATACTGAGTTAACACTTCCTTAATTGCTTCTATTCTATCCTTATTAACAATTATGGGAGTATCTTTTAAAATCGCTTTCAACATATCAGCTTCATCTTTTAAGTTCTGTCCCTTTGCATACCCTCTCCTTATAATAGCAGTAGATCTTCCTTTTTCTTTTAAAAATTTAGAAATGTATTCTACTAAAAGTGTCTTTCCTGTTCCGCCCAAAGTGATATTGCCTACACCTATAATTTTACAATTAAATCTATAAGCTCTTTTGAGCTTAAGATTCCTTATTATCCTTAAGATTAATCCATAGAATAAAGAAAGAAGATAGAGAAAAATTTTAACTATATTGGAAAACAAGTCATTTCTTTTATCTGTAGCTAAATTGTAAAGATAACTAACCATCTATCTTTTTAAATTCTGCAACTCTTATTCCTACATTTTTCATCAGAATCAAATATAAGTAAAGCTATTTTGAATTTTCTTTTTATCAGTATCTTTATCTTCGAATTATCTTCCTTATACCTTCTAGGATTAAAATTGTACAGATTGTAAATGAAATTATGGAATACGGACCGAAACTGATCCTACCTCTACCTACAAAAAGGTCATGAAAAATAGTTAAGATAACTCCAATTGTTCCAACAATTAATAACCACGCATCTGTACGCACTTTTTACCTCCTTTTATACCAACATTGCAGATCTTCTGCTTGCCAGTTTCTTTTCAATATATAGGAAAGAGCGGGACAGCCTCTACAATCATATATTTTACAATTCTGGCAAGCTCCTTGGCGAGGAACAGAAATTATCTCCTCCATCAGTCTACTCTCCATGATCTCTTCTAAAGAATCTTTTAAAAGATTTCCTAATTTTAAAGTAAATCTCCGACAGGGTTGTATATCCGCATTAGGCATAATACAGAACGCATCCTCCCCCACATTGCAACTGGCTCCTAAGAGTTCAGTTTTTTTTGATAAAAATTTTATCCAGAATGCTCGGTATGGTAGAAGATCCTCTAAAGAGAAAGGGAAGTTATCCAAATCCAAAATTATCTTATTTAATCTATACCAATCACTATAGTCTAAGAGTTCTGATTCCATAGTTTTGCCTCTACCTAAAGGTAGAAAACGCTCAATTACAATTCCAGAAACCAATTCCTTTTTAGCAAGTTGGTATAGTAGAGGCAATTCCTCTATATTGGATTTAAATACAGTAAACATAACTGTGCAGGAAAACTCTGTTTCTCTTTTTATCAAATGTATCTTTTCCAAAACTTTAACGAAAGAACCTCTACCCCTTATCCTATCGTTAGTAGAGGGGCTGGCTCCTTCTAAGGAAAGTTTTATCTCGTTAATTTTATTGTATCTTTTTAATCTTTCCAGTACATCCGAATTAAGTAAACTTCCATTAGTAATAATTATCAATTTTTCTATCTCTGGTTCTGATTGTAGATAATCTAATAATATAAAGAATTCTTTTTTCAGTAGAGGTTCTCCTCCAGTAATACTTATGATCAGCTTCTTATTCTGTCTGTGTGCAGTCTGAATGATACTAGTAGCTGTTCTCTTTAATCCCTGCCAATCTAAATCTTCTCTATCATCAAATATATCCTGATAACAGTGCCGACAACGAAAATTACAAATATTAGTTATGTGCCACTGAAAATATATTCTATCCATTTTAGATTTCTCTCTGTTGCACCTTGATTCTCTAAAATTAATTTAAAAGCATTCTCACCTAAAGAGCTACATTTCTGTGGATTTTCTAAAAGCTCCTTTATTCTTTGAAATAATTCCTCTTTATTGCGCACAACTAAAGAAGCATTTTTTTCTAAAAACTGATTACTTATATCCTTAAAGTTAAACATATAGGGGCCAAAGATTATCGGTTTTTTAAAAAAAGCAGGTTCCAATATATTGTGACCTCCCTTCTTTACAAGACTACCTCCTACAAAAACGATATCAGCTATTCTATAAAAATCGATTAATCTACCTAAGGTATCAAGGATAAATACCTTATAATCAGAATTATCTTTGGGAAGCTCTGAAACAAAAACGGAGGAGAAACCAAAATTACCTATCAATTCTGCTATTTTTTTACTCCTTTCTGGATGACGAGGAGCAATCAGCAATTTTAAATTCTTTATCTGTGTAATTAATCTTTTATAAACTTCAATAATTATTTTCTCTTCACCAGGATGGGTGCTACCGGCAACAAGAAGTATATCTCTAGGCTCAAGCATAAGAGTTTTTCTATAATCCTGAGTAGATTCAGAAAATTGTTTCATCAAGTCGAACTTCATATTACCTGTTATCTTCAATTTATTAGGATTAAGTCCTAATTTTAAGAATCTTTTATAATCTGTTTCTGTCTGAACGCAAAATATATCTATTTTGTTTAAAAGAGAACTTATCCATAATTTTATAAGTAGATATCCTTTAAACGAAGCGGGTGAGAGTCTAGCATTTATTAAAACAATAGGTATCCTTTTTTGGTATAAATTAGAGATAAGATTAGGCCACAGCTCCGTTTCTACCAAAATAAGTAAGGAAGGGTTTAGTCTCTTTATAAATCTATCTATTAAGAAACTTAAATCCAAAGGTAAGTAAAATATAGCCTCTTCTTTAAAGATACTCTTTGCTAACCGATTACCTGTAGATGTAATGGTAGTGATTACAATTTTTTTATCTCTGTATCTTCTCTTTAAATTCTCTACCAGATTCTTTATAGAAAGAACTTCTCCTACGCTTACCGCATGTATCCAGATAGAACCTTTATTAAACGCTAAATCTTTAGATAAAAACTTACATCTAGAGAAAAAACCCTCTAAAGACTTACCTTTTAAAAGGCAGTATCCTAAATAAAAAGAGCTCAAAAATAGAAAAATTAAATCATAAATTATCTTCATCCTCTTGAGGATAACCCACAGGGATAATATAAAGAGGTTCTAAATCTTTAGGAAGGCAGAGTATATCCTTAATTTGTTCGTCATCAAAAGCACCGATAGGAACTGAACCCAATCCTAAAGCAACTGCCTGTAAGTGGATATTCTGAGCGATATGACCTGCTTCCATATGTACATACCTTATACCACGTTGACCGTATTTTTTAGTTACCCTTTGATATACTGCACAGATAACGATATCTAAAGGTGCTTCCTCTACAGATTTTTGACCCCAAGAAGCTACAGTCAATTCTCTCCTTAAATCCTTCTCTGAGATTACTTCCAAACTGTGCTTATGAGGTAAGTAATGGAAGAGTCCATCCTTCTTTAAAATATAAATTTCCATAGGGTAAAGTGCACCTGCTGAGGGAGCGCTTCTAAAAGAAAAACCGTACTTCTGATGCGTTATACCTTGAGCTGACCAGAGAAGCTGACCTATCTGATTTAAATCTAAATCCTTAGAGGAAAAATTCCTTATTGACCTACGTTTATAAATTGCCTCCTCTAAAGATATTTTCCCTTCCTTAGAAGGAGGTGGTAAATTAATCTCTTTATATTTAGCCATAGTTAAAGTTGGATAAAGTAAATTTATAATTATCCATAAAATGGAAGCTTTTTTAAAAAACATAATTATTATTTAATTTTATCACAAGACTTAAAGAAAGGCAAAACTTTAAAAAAAGGAAATCATCTAAAAATATGTTTAAGTAGGTAGTAAAGGATGTTCTCTGCTAATAAATTAGCTGCGTGGGGGCTAAAGTAATCGATACTTTCAGAAAACTGTGCCTGATATCCGAAAGATTTTATCTTCTTTTTAAATACCTTACTGTTATCTACTAATAAGGTATTTTCTCTGTAATTTAAGATAGAGTTTTCTAAAAAATTAAATTCTTTTAAAGGATGAACTACCAAAACTAACTTTATATTATACAATTCAACATTATCTTTAATTTTATTAAGGATTACTTCCAATTCCGGATCCGGATAAATCAAATCCTTAATCTTTTTTAAGATTTCCTCTAAAGAATTGTTATCTGCCTGTTTTAG
>JAMWCN010000062.1 GCA_023819505.1 Candidatus Omnitrophota bacterium
TTGCCATTCTTTATATCGATAGCGGGTATAATTAGCATTCTATAATTTTAAAAAATTTTCTATAATCTTAAGTCCTATCTTTTGGCTCTTTTCTGGATGAAACTGAATACCAAAGATATTCCCTTTCTGTATAACGGAACTGAATCTTATAGAATAATCAGTGGTAGCACATACAATCTTATCATCTTCCGGTAGAGGATAAAATGAATGACAGAAATATACATAAGCCCCATCTGGAATATTTTTGAATAAAATGCATTTTGGATTCTTGAAATTTAATCTATTCCATCCAATATGGGGAATTTTAAAACTACTTTTTAAATTAAAACGTAAAACTTCTCCTTTAATTATTCCTAAACCTTTTTCTCCTTCTGCTTCTTGACTCCTTTCAAAAAGGATCTGCATCCCCAAACATATCCCTAAAAATAGTCTATCCTTCAATAGATAATCCCTCAAGGTACTGTAAAGATTTAGCTTCTTTATATTTTTCAAAGCGTAGGAAAATCCACCCACACCAGGTAATATCAATTTATCTATAGATTTTAATTCTTTAGGGTTATTAATTATTCTTGCTTTAAATCCAAAAAACTCCACCGCTTTTTTTACACTATGGATATTACCCATACCGTAATCAATAATACCAATCCTCAATCGATCACTCCTTTACTAGAAGGTATATTTGAAGCTCTTCTTTTATCTATCTGTGTTGCCTGGTCCAAAGCAATCCCTAGAGCTTTAAAGATAGGCTCTACTAAACTATGAAAATCGCTCTTTAAAGAACCTGCTATCTTTATATAGAGATTGGCTCCGAGATGTCTACAGAATGAATCTAAAAGATGCTCTATCTCTTTAAAGCTATAACCACTCTTATTTTTTATGGAAAGCAAATCTTTATTCTCGTATACTAATTTAAAATAAGACCTCCCTCCGATATCAACGATGACTTCTGATACATTCTCATCCATAGGGACAGAAAAGAATCCAAAGCGTCTTATCCCCTTTTTATCAGCGAGGGCTTTTTTGAAAGCCTCACCTATAACTATACCTATGTCCTCATTGAGATGATGTAGATCTTTTCCTTTAGCTAAAAGTTCCAAATCAAAGAAACCATGAAAACAGAAAAGTTCTAAAAGATGGTTTAATATCTCTATACCTGTAGAAATTTTTGCTCTACCTCTACCATCGATATTGAGTTTTAAATAGATATTTGTTTCCTTTGTTTCTCTTTTGACAGAACATAATCTCTTTTTCATAAAATGCTCCTTTTTAAGTTATCCTTATCTTTATTGAATTAAGATGCTGTTGCATACCTTCTAAAGAAGCAATCTTTTCTACCGTATCAACTACTTTCTCCAATCCTTTTTTAGAATAATTTATAACATGGATACTCTTCATAAAATCAACTAAATTAATTCCAGAGAAAAATTTTGCTGTTCCATAGGTAGGTAGAACATGGCTTGGTCCAGCAATATAATCACCCACTGCTACAGGACTAAATTGTCCTAAAAATACCGCTGAACTGTTGGTTATCTTTTTAAACCATCTTAATGGATTCTTAATTAAAAGTTCTAAATGCTCAGGGGAAAGCCGGTTAGCAATCTCTATTGCCTGCTCAATATTTTTTGTTAAAACTATATAACCAGAATATCCTTCCATCTTTGCTTTCACCTCTAATGCTTTTTTTCTAGAATTAGTAATTAGGATACATAGCCCTTCTTTATGCTCTGCTTGTGCTTTAAGGTCAGCAACGATAAAATCGGTATTACTAAAACGGTTAGCAATGATTACAAGTTCCGTTGGACCAGCTAACATATCTACATCTACATAACCGAATACTTGTCGCTTTGCCTCTGTAACATAAATATTTCCCGGACCAAAAATCTTATCTACTTTACGGATGGTTTTTGTTCCAAAAGCTAAAGCAGCAATTGCCTGAGCTCCACCTATACGATAGATCTCGTTTACTTTCAGTAAATCTGCTACCATTAAGATATAAGGATCAATTTCACCTTTAATATTTGGCGGACTAACTATAACTATCTCCTTTACTCCTGCTATCTTTGCAGGTATAACTGTCATATATACCGTAGAGATCAAAGGTGCACTTCCTGCAGGAATATAGATGCCAATCCTTTCCAAAGATTGATATTTCTCGGCAATCCAAATGCCATCATCAGCTTTTATCCTCCAACTTTTTTTAAGCTGTTTGCGGTAAAAACGACTGATATTATCTATAACAATTTTGAGGTGTTTTACAAAATTTGAACTGCTACTTTGATAAGCAGCACTTATCTCTATATCTGATACACGCAACTGTTTAAGGGATAGTTTTACACGGTCAAATTTCTTTGTATACTTAATCAATGCCTCATCCCCAAATAATCTAACATCCTCAACTATCTTCTTTACTTTTTCTTGTAAGCGTCTATTTATAAATTTTCTCTCAAATAGTTTTTGTAATTTTTTACTCGTAGGATAGATTATCTTCATCTTTTTAATAATTCTTTAAGTTTTAAATAAGTTAAATTCAATTTATCTATATCGGTACCACTTCCTTGGGCAAAATCTTTTCTACCACCACCGCTACCTCTAATTACCCCTGCTATCTCTTTAATCATTACTGATGCATCTAATCCTTTACTACTTACCAAATCATCACTTATACCTATCACCATAAATGCCTTTTCATCTAATATAGTTATCAAAAGAGATATAGTAGGTAAACCTTTTTGTTTAATTAGGTCAGTTATATCTCTTATTATCTTTAATGATATATCTTTGAATATCTTAAAGATGAGCTTTATTCCATCTATATTTTCTGCACTATTGAAAATCTCATCTAAAGAAGCTTTTATATATTCAAACTGCAGATTATCTAACCTGTTTCTAAGTTCCTTTAGATCTTGGATTTTCTTCTTCAGCTGAACCAGTATATTCTCCGGATTGCTATTAAGTAAATTGGCTATCTCTTTAATCAACCCTTCATATTCTATCAGTTTCTTATAAGTGGATTTACCTGTAATTGCCTCTATCCTCTTTATACCCTGGGCAACCGAACTGAAAGAAGTAATCTTAAATATTCCAATCTCAGAAGTAAAATCTAAATGTGTCCCACCGCAGAGTTCTTTGGAATAGTCTCCGATAAAAACTACCCTTACTTTTTTACCGTATTTTTCCTCAAAAAAAGCTAAGGCTCCAAGTTTTTTGGCCTTGGCAAAAGTAATCTCCTTTTTAACTACCGGCTCATTATTCATTATATGCTCATTAACCAAATCCTCAATCCTCCTTACCTCATCAAAACTTAAAGGTTTAAAATGGGAAAAATCAAATCTCAAATAATTTTCTCCAACATAAGAACCGTGCTGTTGAACATGTTTGCCTAACACTTTTCTTAAAACAGCCTGTAATATATGTGTAGCGGTATGGTTCCTTGCAATAGCTAAGCGTCTAGATATGTTTACTTGAGCAGATACCGTATCATTTTTTTTTAAAATACCTGTCTTGAAATTGCCTTTATGTATAATAATACCGTTGCTTTTCTGCGTATCTAAAACTTCAAATATAGATTTTCCCTTTTTTATCAGGCCTGTATCACCGATTTGACCTCCTGATTCTGGATAGAATACAGTTTTATCTAAAATTACCTCATAAAAATTATCTCTTTTTATTACCTCTAAAATTTTTGCTTTTGTCTCAAATAGTTGATAACCTAAAAATTTTGTTGGTTTTAGATTTAACTCTTCAGATGAAACAAATACTTTTTTCTCTATCTTACTTAATTGCTGAGAACGCAGCCTTTGAAGCTCCAATTGATTTTCAAATTCTTCTTTACTTATCTTAAAGTTATTCTCCATTGCAAAATTCTGAGTTAACTCAAAAGGTATACCGTAGGTATCGTAGATTTGAAAAGCAATCCTTCCTGCTTTTATCTCATCAACTTCTCCCCTTAAAAAATCTTTAAATTTCTCTCTAAATATAATTTTACTAGTTTTTAAAATTGAGAAATAATTCTTCTCCTCTCTCAAGATGATTTCAGAAATATTCTCTCTTCTCTGTTTTATCTCTGGATAACTAGAACCCATTATCTCAGCTACTACCGGAACTAAACGGTAAAGAAAAGCTTTCTCTATACCGGTTCTTTTTAAATGAAGGATACTTTTACGGATCAATTTCCTCACCACATATCCCCTCTCTTCATTAGAAGGAATTACCCCATCAGCGATAGCAAAACTTATCGCCCTTATATGGTCAGAGATAGCATATATATCTTCCTTAAATTTCTGTATATCTCTATCCAACTTAGAAATTATTTCTTCTACTATAGGTCTAAATAGGTCAGTTTCAAAATTTGTATCGCAATTCTGGATAACAGAAGCAAGTCTCTCTAAACCCATCCCCGTATCTATGTTCTTCTTTGGTAAAGGTTCTAAAGTTCCATCGGATAGACGATTGAATTGGGTAAAGACGAGGTTCCAAACTTCCACAAATCTATCACATCTACAACCAGGCTGACAACTATCTCTACCACAGCCAAAATTCTTTCCTCGGTCAAAAAAAACTTCCGAGCAAGGTCCGCAGGGTCCATCAGGACCTTTCAATTTTACCTCTGCTGGCCAGAAGTTATGCTTATCATCTAATTTTACAATCTTAACTGGATCTGCTTTAATTATCTCCTTCCAAATCCGATAGCTTTCTTCATCTTCAATATACACGGAAACCCAAAGTTTATTTTTATCTATTTTTAAAACTTCTGTTAAAAACTCCCAAGCCCATTCAATCGCCTCTTCTTTAAAATAATCTCCAAAAGAAAAATTTCCTAACATCTCAAAGAATGTATGATGCCAAGGAGTTTTACCTACTTTTTCTAAGTCATCCGTGCGTAGACATTTTTGACAGGTAGCAACCCTTTTTAAAGTTGGTTTTTTAGCAAGGAATTGACTTTTAAACTGATTCATACCCGCAGGGGTAAAGAGAACCGTAGGATCATCCTTAGGGACTAAGGAATCTGAAGGTATAATTTTATGTCCTTTGGATTTAAAAAAATCTAAAAATTTTTCTCTTAAAAACTGAGAGTTCATAATCGATTAATTAAATCGGATACAACTTCAGGAGAGAATCCTCGCCGAAGAAAAAAATTATAGAGTCTTTGTTTTTTTCTTTCGGCAGGCAAATCTTTAAGAGTAGTTATTTTTTTCTTCAATATATTTAAAATAACCTTTTCTTCATTATAATTATTCTTTATCTCTGAAAAAACTTTCTCTATAGTAGCCTCCTCTATACCTTTTTGTCTCAATTCATCTTTTACCCGATAAAATCCGTAAGGCTTCTTTAGGCGTTCCTCCATCCAAAGCCTACAGAATTTTAAATCATCGATTAAAAGATTATTTTTAAAAAATTCGATTGTTTTATCTATTACTTCCTCATCAAACCCCTTTAATCTAAGTCTATGTTTCAATTCAGATTCACTACGCATCCTAAATTTTAGAAGCCTCAAAGTATACTCTTTTGCTTTCTTTAAAGAAAATTCCTTTTTTTTTAAATTCATTCCTCAATAATAAAATAGCCTCTTTTTGTTCTTACCGCTACTGTTCCTTTCAAAGCCTGTGTCACTCTTTTATAATCGGAGAGATTTCTTATCGGCTGTTTCTCTATCTCTAAGATTACATCTCCTCGTGTTATCCCTGCGATATCCGCAGGAGAATTACTCTCTACATCTATAACTACTACTCCAGATTTTTCTTCTAAATTTAATTCTCTAGCAATTTCAGGTGTAATCTCTTTTACTTCCATACCTCTCCAAATCTCCCTACCTTTTTCGGTTACTTCTTCTAGATTATCAGGCCTTTGTCCAATCTCTACCTCTAAAGTAATCTCTTTTCTATCACGCACAATCCCAATCTTTACCTTTTTACCAACTTCGGTATTACTTACAAGATTGATCAGTTCTCTTATATTTTTTATCTCTTGATTATTAAATCTTACAATTACATCTCCCTCTTTTATACCTGCTTTTTGAGCAGGACTATCTTTTAAGACTTCAGCCACCAATGCACCCTTTTTTTCTCTCAAACCAAAGTATTTAACCATCTTCTCATCTAAATTTTGAACACTTACTCCCAACCAGCCATAGAGAATCTTTTTGCCTTCAATGAGTCGTTTTAAAATTCTCTTGGCTGTATTTATAGGGATAGCAAATCCTATTCCTTGATAACCTCCAGTTGTAGAAAATATAGCTACATTTATCCCTATAACTTCTCCTTTTATATTTACCAGAGGTCCTCCAGAATTTCCCGGGTTTATGGCGGCATCGGTCTGAATTAAATCATTGTAGTCTCTATCTCTCTGTAGAGTCCTACCTAAAGAACGATGCAGAGCGCTTATCACTCCCACAGTAACTGTAGGCTCAGAGGTTTGAAGTGCAAAACCAAAAGGATTGCCTATAGCTACTACCCACTGTCCAATCTTAAGCTCATCTGAATTCCCTAAAGGAGCAATAGGCAAATCCGTTGCATTTATCTTTATAACTGCCAGATCCGAACGCACATCCTTTCCTTTTATTTCTGCTTTAAATTCTCTGCCATCAGGTAAAGTTACTGTAATTTTATCTGCTCCTGAGATCACATGCTCATTAGTAAGGATGTAACCTTCAGAATTAATGATTACCCCTGAACCCAAAGCAACCTGTTTATAGTGTCTAGGGGGTAGTTCTCCAAAAAACTCATCAAAAAACCTACGGAAGAAATCGTCCTCAAAAGGAGTGCC
>JAMWCN010000063.1 GCA_023819505.1 Candidatus Omnitrophota bacterium
GATACAGTAAAATATTAGGATAAAAATTGTTAAAATATACCTTACTCTTCGAGGAATTCTTAATATCTTAAATATCAAAAGGGAAATAAAACCAACGATTCCTATATGTAGTCCTGAGATCGCTAGGATATGAACTGTGCCAGTTTTTAGAAAAGAGTCCTTTATATCGAAAGAAAGTCTAGACCTATCACCCAAAATAACAGCATCTAATATAGCAGCGGAAAAACAACTGACCCTTCGATTAAGTAATGTCTTTATTTTTTCTCTTAATTTATGAAGACTAAATTTAGAAAAACTAATTCCTTTTTTCTCTAAATGGATGATCCTGTGATATTCGTTTACCTTCAAGATTGCATAGATCTGTTTCTGTTTAAGATAACTTTTATAATAATTATAAAAGGGGCGATAATATTTCCCTTCTAAGATTAAATTCTCTCCCCAGAAGATACTATCCTTTTTGGATATCTTAACTAATAGCTTACCTTTAACCGGATAAATTTTATCATCGCCAATCATAGCTTCTATTAAAAAAACAAACTCTGTATACTTTTCAGTTATCTTAGGAAAACTGGATACTGTACCTTTAATTTTAATTAGAGCACCTGAAGGAATCCTTAGGTTTTTTAAGTGATTGGGAGGCTTTATCTGACTATTTAAAAATAACAAACAGCCTAAAAGAAATCCTAAGGGATAAAAAAATATTATGGATATGGGCCTTTTTATAAATATAAAATTTAATATCAGAGTAATAAGTGTTATTATATATAGAAAAATAAAAGAAATTTTAATATAATTTAATGTACATATCCCTAAACAGAAAAATATACAAAAAACCGGTAGAAACAAAAATCTTTCTTTTAAAAATTTTATTTCCATTATCTTACATAAAGATATTCCTTTATCTTCTCATAGCAGGAAGGTCTTATACCTTTTATTTTCTTCAACTCCTCTAAGTCTCTGAATCTACCATAATTCTGTCTATATTCAATTATCCGGCAGGCAAGTTTTTCTCCTATACCAGGAAGGCGAATAAGTGTTTCTTTATCTATTTTATTTAAATCCATCTTGTTTGCCTCTCTCATCTCCTGAGAGATATCTTTTAAAGAAGAACTTAAAGGAGAGCATTTTTTATTAAGATAACTTAGACCGAACCCTATAACTAAAAGAGAAAGTAAAAAAAACAAAACCTTTCTTTCCTCTAAGCTCATAATTAGGGACAGACACTATTTTTCTTTACTGGTCTGCTTCTTTTTGAAAACGTTAATTTTATTCCAAACATCCTTTCAAGATAATCTATAAAATTGATATCTACTGAAGGTCTACCTAACAAAGTATTCTTTTTAAGTGTTTTGATTAACTCTTCATCATCAAATCCGATTAAATACTCTATCCAATTTTTAATTTTTATAAATTTTGAAATATCTCCTAAAGATAAATCTGTATATCTTATCCCTACATGTGCACAGGCACTTGACCACAACCAATCCCAAGGTTTCTCAACCAAACCAGCTCTTACAGGATTACGTTCTACATAACGGATTGCTGCATAAAGATATCTCTCATCTAAGATACTAGAGAAGAATCGTCCTTGCCAAAGATGCCCTTTGAGTTTTCTTTTATTATTTAAATATTGTGCGTATACCATATGGGTATTCTTAAAAGTATTAGCCAAAGAATCTTTATTAGAAGGTACACAGATAAAATGTACATGATTGGGCATTAGACAAAACGATAATATGGAAAGTGAATATTTCTGACTGTATCTCTCTAATAATTTAAGATAAAATTTATAATCTAGGGATGTATAAAAAATCTGCTGCATATAATTTCCTCGCTGAGTAACATGGTGCGGATAACCTGGTAAAACTAACCGGGCAATTCTTGGCATTTTGATATATCCCCTCTATGTCTCCATTATAAATAAACGAAAAAGAATAAGAAATCTCACTTCATTTAATTACAAAAATAGTGTCTGTCCCTATTTTTATATGACGAGATTTACTAAACGGCGGGGAACATGGATGAATCTTTTAAGGGGTCTATCTTGAATCCATCTTTTCACTTTGGGATCGGATAAAACGATTTCTTTAAGTTCCTCTTCATTAATATTTACATCTACCTCTATCTTTGAACGCAGTTTTCCATTTATCTGAATTATATAGGTAATTTTCTCTTCTTTTAAAAGAAAGGGATCAAATCTTGGCCAGGACTCTTTAAATAAGTCTTTTTTAAATCCTAACCTCTGCCACATCTCAGAAGCGATATGCGGACAGAATACAGAAATTAAAAGCACTATGGTTTCAGTAGCTTTAGTGATATCGTAGTTAAGATTTTGATATATAGAATTTAAAAATTCCATAATATGTGAGATAGCGGTATTTAATTTAAAACTTTCAATATCCTCAGTTACCTCTTTTATTGCCCGATGCATACTTTTCTCTAAATCCTTACTTAATTTGTTTTTATTTTTACCTACATAATCTAACAATCTCCAAAGTCTATTTAAAAATCTAAATGCACCCTCGATACCTTTCTCAGACCAATCCATCTCTACTTGCGGTGGAGCAGCAAAAAGGATATACAACCTTAAAGTATCTGCTCCGTATCTTTTAACGATAGAATCCGGATCTACAATATTTCCCCGTGATTTAGACATCACTTCCCCATCTTTTAAAACCATACCCTGTGTGAGAAGTCTCTGAAATGGTTCATCAAAATCAACTAATCCTAAATCTTTTAGAAACTTAGTAAAGAACCTAGAATAAAGAAGATGTAAAACTGCATGTTCGATCCCTCCAATATACTGATCTACAGGCATCCAGAAACTAACTTCCTTTTTATTAAAAGGACTTTTTTCGTAATGAGGAGAGCAGAATCTTAAGAAATACCAAGAGGAATCAAAAAAGGTTGCCATAGTATCAGTTTCTCTTCGCGCAGAACCTTTACACTTTGGGCATTTTGTCTGAACAAAAGATTTTACATAATTTAGGGGGCTACCGCCTCTTCCTGAAATACTCACTTTGGAGGGAAGCCTTACCGGTAAATCTTTTTCCGGAACAGAAACAATCCCACATCTATCACAATAAATTATAGGAATTGGTGTTCCCCAATAGCGCTGACGGGAGATAAGCCAGTCCCTCAACCTCCAATAGGAAGCTCTCTTTCCCATCCCTTTTTCTTCTATCCAATTAGCGATCTTTTCTTTAGCCTCTTGATTACTAAGACCATCAAATTGAGCAGAATTAACCTGAATTCCATCCCCTTCGTATGCTTCTTTTAATTCTTTGGGATCTGAAACAGGATTTTGGGGATTTTGAATTACAATCTTTAGTTGTAAGTTATGTTCTTTAGCAAATAAAAAATCCCTTTGGTCATGGCTAGGTACAGCCATAATTGCACCTGTTCCGTATTCCATCAAGACATAGTCTGCGATCCAGATAGGAATCTCCTCATTATTTACAGGATTTATAGCAAAACCTCCGCTAAAGATTCCTTCTTTTTTAAGACCTTCGCTTAGACGGATGGACTTGGGTTTATTTTTTATTCTTTCAATAAATTCAAGCACCTCTTTTTCTTGGGGTCTTCCTTTAATTATTTCTTTAATTAAGGGATGTTCTGGTGCCAGAACTAAATAGGTTACTCCGAAGATAGTATCCACACGTGTAGTAAATACACTAATAGTAAAACCTCTCTCTTTTTCCTTAAAATATACCTCTACCCCTTCGGATTTACCTAACCAGTTTCTCTGCATAGTAATTACTTGAGCAGGCCAATTTTTAAGTTTATCTAAATCCTCCAATAATCTTTCTTTATAAGAGGTGATCTTAATAAACCATTGCTCCAGCTCTTTTTGAATTACTTCACTTTTACAACGCCAGCATTTACCATCAAGCACTTCTTCATTGGCTAAAGTGGTTTCACAATCAGGACACCAGTTAACCTCCTCTTTCTTTTTATAGGCAAGATTTTTTTTAAAAAGCTTCAAAAATATCCATTGATTCCAGCGGTAATAATCACTGAGATGAGTAGAAAGTTCCCTTTCCCAATCATAAGAAAAACCTAACTCTTTTAATTCCTTACGCATCCAAAAGATACATTTTTCTGTCCATATTTTCGGATGGGTCCTATTCTTTATAGCGGCGTTTTCTGCAGGTTGTCCAAAAGAATCAAAGCCCATTGGATGAAGCACATTAAATCCCTGCATCTTTTTAAATCTTGCGATTACATCGCCAATGGTATAGTTGCGTACATGACCCATATGGATTTTACCTGAAGGATAAGGAAACATCTCCAGACAATAATACTTAGGCTTATTTTTAGATACCCTTACCTTAAAGGTCTTATTTTTAGACCAAATCTTTTGCCATTTAGTTTCAATACTTCTGAATGGATAATTACTCTGACTCATACCT
Source organism: Candidatus Omnitrophota bacterium (assembly GCA_023819505.1). Taxonomy (GTDB): domain Bacteria; phylum Omnitrophota; class Gorgyraeia; order Gygaellales; family JAMWCP01; genus JAMWCN01. The sequence continues at coordinate 4,413 of JAMWCN010000063.1, forward strand.
TAAACTTTTTACCATATTTAAATTCCTTATATCATCTCTATCGGTTTTTTTGGGCGTCTCCAAAATGAAAGGAATTCTTTTTAGATAAGGATGATTTATAATTGCTTGCATACCTTCAATTCCGATATAACCTTTAGCAATATCTGCATGTCTATCCCTTAAAGAACCGCATCTATCTTTTGCATCGTTAAGATGCACTAATCTTAACCTATCTATCCCTACCTCTTCTTTTATCTCCTTAAACAATATTTTAAGTCCTTCTTCTTTACTTATATCATAACCAGCAACATAGGCATGGCAGGTATCTAAACAGAGACCCAATCTTCTTTTATTTTTTACCTTTCTTAAGATAAAGCCGTGATGACTAAAAGAATAACCTAACCAACTCCCACTACCACTGGTATTTTCCAAAAGGATAACAATCGAAGAATCGTAAGTTTTATCTAAAATAGTATCCAATGCAGACACTATCCTATTTAATCCAAATCTTTCCCCAGCTTTACGATGACTTCCCATATGGGTAATCAAAAAGTTAGCTCCTAATTTATCCGCTTCTTTTATAGCTTCTATAAATGCTTTAATAGACCTTTGATATAACTTCTCATCAGGTGAAGCAATATTAATTAAGTAAGGTAGATGAATAAACAGAGGTTCTATTTTAGCTATTCTCAGTTGAAATTTAAATTTTTTTATCTCTTCTTCTTCTAAATTAAAAGAACTCCTCCACTGCCGGGGATTGTGAGAGAAAAATTGGATAGTATTACAACCTAAAGTCTCTGCCTCCTTAACTATCTCTAAAAGTTTAGTCCTAAAGCTAAGTTGCACCCCTAAAATCATAAAAGATATTTTATTATATCCAAAAGAGATACCTAAGTCAATTCTCTTAAGATATCTTTAAGCTGGATTATCTTAGAAATTATCCTGAAAGGTTTTTTTAAAACTAGTTTTTCTTTTGTATCTGAACCGGTAGTAAGTGCAACTGTTTTTATATTTGCCCTTCTACCAGCTTCTACATCTATAACCATATCTCCCACATAAAGCACCTCATCTGGTTTTAAGGAGAATTTTTTCATAATTTTATAAAGTATCTGGGGATGAGGCTTTATATATTTTAATTTATCCGCACATGATACATAATCGATATATTCTTTAATATTTAAATTTTTAATTATAAGCTTAGTAAAAACTGTGGGTCGGTTACTGGCAATGGCAATTTTAAAATTTTTCTTCTTTAAATCTTTAAGCAAATTTTTTACTCCTCCAAAAAGATAAGCTTTTTTTAACAGAGATAGACGATGGTGTCTACGGTATATCTTTAAGGCTTTAGAAAGATCTTTACTCTTTATAAATGGCTTCAAAAGATTCTCATCCCCCCAACCCACTGCTCTGCGGATACTTAAACTATCTTGGGGAGGATATCCTAATTTCTTTAGAGTATAATTGAAACTTTCAATTATTGCAGGATAAGCATTTACTAAAGTTCCGTCTAAGTCAAATATAATTAACTTTGGTCTGCTCACTATTAAATATAAAATATTAAAAATTATTCTTGAGTAGGTAAGTCTTCTTTTTTGGGGGTTGCCTCCGTAGCAGTATCTTGTGGTTTCTCAATAGTAATGAGTCTGGCAATATTTTTATTATCCTTTATTACATAATCTATACTTACTGTATCTTCAGGTTTAATCTCCAAAAGAGAATTTACCCCTTCGTAGGTAGTATTCTCATCTATAGAAATAAGCATCTCTTTCTCCGTATCTGTTTCATAATCAAAATACTTTATATTTATCTGTTTGTTATTGGTATCTACAGAAATAACTTCCCCCCAGATCCACTGGAACTCTTCAGTTCCCTGTGCCCAGATTAGATAAGAGTTAAAAAGCAGTAAAGAAAATATCATTAAATTTATAAAAAATTTTTTAGTTTTTAACATCACCTACCTCCTTTTTATTCAATAAAATCTAACATAATTTTTTCTTTTGTCAATCCCTATCTCCAGACAAACCAAACAAAAGAGGCACCTAAAAAAACTGCAGTCAAGGTAAAAGGAAGACCGATCTTAAAGAAATCTATAAAACTTACCTTAAAGCCTTCTTTGCGTAAAATTCCTAAAGTCACAATATTACAGGAAGCACCAATGGGGGTAATATTTCCACCTAAACAGGTTCCAATTAAAAGACCAAATAAAAAAGGATACATAGATACACCTAAATCAGCAGAAACTAATTTTGCCACCGGTATCATTGCCATCGTATAGGGAATATTATCCACAAAGGCAGAAACCAATACTGAAACTACTACAATCAAAATATAAGAAAAAA